>NZ_JBQCVA010000002.1:0-131167 GCF_051962715.1 Neisseria sp. P0008.S010 | reverse complement strand
CCGAACGACGAGAACCTGCTGTATGTGGATGAGGACGGACAACGGCATTACCGCCGCTACCGCACCACGGTCTACAATATCGAGGTCGAGGATTACCATACCTACTGTGTCGATTATCCGGGCATCCTGGTGCACAACCAGAATTGCGGCGCAGAGCGGCGCAGCCGGGTGGACAGCCCGGTAATCCGCGACAGCGGGCAACCATAACGCCATTGTTTGCAACAAAGGCCGTCTGAAACGTTCAGACGGCCTGATAAGCGAAAAAAGGAACGGATGTACGGATTGGGCGGGTTTCGGCCGATAAATCCCGATAGGTGCTGAAAAGGCGGCTGAAGTCCGCCCTTATTTGCCGATAGGGAAGGTGTAGGATTGCATTGTTGCAGGGGAGGCCGTCTGAAAAACCGGAAAACGGGTTTTCAGACGGCCTCTTGCAATGCGGACAGGGTGGGCAGCAGGAGGTTTTCGACGAGCAGCCAAAACAGTTCGCTTTCTATCGGCGGTGTTTCGTCTTTGCCGAAGATGAGGGCGACTTCGGCGTAGTCGGCTTGGCCGACGTTCATTTTGCCGCCGAAGTAGTGGGTTGCGGCGGCTTTTCGGGCGGCCTGCAGCTTTTCGTCTTCGCTTTTTTTGCTTTCGGACAGCAGGGTTTGCGCGGCGGCGAGGCTGGTTTTGGGGAAGAAGGGCAGCGGGCGGGTTTGGCCGATGAGGTAGTAGGCCAGCCAGCCGTTGAGGATTTCTGCGGCTTGGCCGGCGGGAACGGGAGGCAGGGTGAGGATTTCGTCGGGCAGCACCCAGCGGCTGGAGAGGTCGCCGCTGCCTGCGGGGCGGACGGTGTTGTAAATCAGGTGTTGCAGGTAGAGGCCGATTTTTTCGGGGGCGTTGGGCCGGTGGTCGAGGAAGTGGATTTGGCCGTGCAGGTGCAGCGCAGTCAGGCTGCCGTTCAGGGTGAGGCCGTCTGAAAGGTATTCGTAGGGGGCGGCGGGCAGTTTCGGGCTGTCGAGGATTTCTTGTTCCAGCGATTTGGCGGCGGTTTCGAAGTTGGTGCGCCAGAGTGTGCCGAGTTGGCCGGCGGGCAGCATGGATTGTGCGGTCAGTTCGGCGGCGGTGTCGGCGAAGTCGCGGTGTTCGCGCCGGGCCTGCAGGTAGGCGGCGGCGATTTCGCGGCTTTTGGGCGGGGCGAAGGGTTCGCCCGCGCTATCCGCTTCTTCGAGGTAGGGGGGCTGCCAGTCGAGTGTGTGCCGCAGCCAGTGTTTGACCGGGTTTTTCCAGAAGGCAGCCAGTTCGTTTTGGCTGACGGACAACGGCGGTTCGCCTTTTTCTAATGGGCTGGTGTAGAAGGGCGGGCGTTTTTCAGACGGCCTGTTGAGTGCGTCGGCGTAGTCTTGGCGGCTGCTGCTCAGGCTGCCGCCGTCGAAGTAGCGGGTGGAGAAGGCTTGCAGGGGATGTTGTTCGATTTGGTCTGCGTAGAGTTCGGCGGTGCTTTTGCCGGTCATGTCGGCGATGCAATCGGCCAATTCGTTCAGCAGGGCGGAGGGGGCAAGGGCTTCGTTGGTACGGATGCTGCGGCCGACGTAGGAGAGGTAGAGGTGTTCGCGCGCGCTGATGAGGGATTCGAGGAAGAGGTAGCGGTCGTCGTCGCGGCGGGCGCGGTCGCCTTTTTTCGGGTGGCGGGCGATGAGGTCGAAGGCGGCGGCGCGGGTGTTGCGGGGGAACAGGCCGTCGTTGAGGCCGAGCAGGCAGATGGTTTTGAAGGGCAGGGAGCGCATGGGCACCATGCTGCAGAAGGTGATGCCGCCGCGCAAAAAGCCGGTTTCGCTTTGGCTGCCGAGGAAGCGGGCGAGGTGGAGGTTGATGACGGAATAGGGCAGTTTGCCGCCGAATCCGGCCAGTTCGGCTTCCTGATGCCAGCGGGTGAGTACCTGTTCGAGCTGCCGTAGGGATTGGCCGTCGTCTTCCGTGGGGGTGAAGAGTTCGCCGGCAAGCTTGCGGACGCGTTCCGTCCAGCCGCCGATGTTTTCGGGCTGCATCCATATCTGCCGCCAATGGGCGAGGCGACGGATGAAGGCGGCGAAGCGGCTGAGGACGGCGGTGTGGCCGGGGTCGGTGTGCCACGGGCTGATGCCTTGCCACAGGCCGCCGCTGTCGGGCAGCAGCCAGCCGAGGGCGAGCCGGTCGAGCCCTTGCTGCCAGGTGAACAGGGGGTCTGTGCCGTCGCGCATTTCCGCGTCCAGCCCCCAGTGGATGTTGAGGCTTGCGACGGTGTCGTGCAGCAGGGGAAGGTCTTCGCGGGTCAGTCCGAAACGGGCGAGGACGGGTTCGCTGTCGAGCAGGGCGGTTACTTTGTCGGCTTCGAAGCGGCTGTCGAACAGTTCCAGCACTTGTTCCAGCGTGTGGAGTAGGGGACGGCGGCGGCTGAGTTTGACGTCGGATACTGAATAAGGCAGCGGCCGTCCGCTTTGTTCGCCGAAGACGGCTTCAATAAAGGGGACGTAGGGTTCGATATCGGGCGTGAGGACGGCGATGTCGTGGGGTTGCAGGTCGGGACGGCGGTCGAACTGTTGGAGCAGGTGTTCTTTGAGGATTTGCAGTTCGCGCAGCGGGCTGTGGGCGCAGACAATGCGGATGCTGTCGTCGAGAGCGGCCGTGCCGTCGGGCAGGGAGAGGGTTTGGATGTCGTACTGCAGGCGGTGGAGGAGGCCGTCTGAAAGCGGTTCGTCGGCGTACACCTGCAGGTCGGTATGCAGTTCGCTTTCGGTTAGGGCGTTGAAGAAGTCCCGCCCCTGTTTGCCCAGCGAGGCGAGCAGGGGGTGGCCGGTTTGGCTCAAATCGGTGTCGTCGGGGTTTTGCAGCATTTGCGCCGGTTCGATGATGTTGCCCCAGTATTCGGCTGCCGGATTGAGGGCGAAGATGTGTACTTCGCTGTGCTGGGCAACGGCCTGCAACAGTTGCAGGTACATGGGGGCGAGTGTGGCGATGCCGAATACGAACAACCGCTCGGGCAGCTTGGCTCCGGGCGCGGAGAGTGCGTCGAGCAGTTTGTGCCACAGGGCGACGCGGTGCGGTGCGATTTGCCTGCCGTCGTCGAGGAAACGCCACAGTTCGGCCTGCCAGATTTCGTCTTCGCCCAGGCCGATCAGGCGGCCGTTTTGCCAGGCATCGATCCAGTCGGGGCGGTAAACCAGATATTGGTCGAAAATATCGGCAAGCTGTCCGGCGAGCTGGTAGGCGGCGACGCTGCCGCCGGAGAGGTAGGCCGACAACGCCTGTCGCGCGGTGGAGTATTCGGGGGCGGAAAGGCCGTCTGAAAAAAACAGTTCCAACAGCCGCCAGCGCATCACTTCGGTGTTGAACGGGCTGAGTTCGGGAATGCCCGGCAGCAGTTCGCGCATCAGCCGCCAGTTGAAGCCGGCCGGCAGCGAGAAGCGGAGGTTGGCCGCGATGCCGCCGCTTTTGGCCAGCGCGTGTTCGATAAAGCGGCGCATGCCTTGGCTTTGCACCAGGATTTCCTCTTCCTGCAACGGGTCGGACAGCGGGCTGCTTTCCTGTATTTTCCACAATAGTTCGGCAAGGTCTTCGAGGCGGTTGGATTGGTAGAGGTGGAGCATGGCGGTTCCGGTTTCAGTGGCGGGAAGGGGATGGCGTAGGGGTATATCAGGCAGGGCGGAGGCCGTCTGAAAAACGGTTTTCCCGTTATGTGCGGCTTCAGGTATTTTCAGACGGCCCTTCATCCGCCGCGGTACGGGCGGAATGACCGGCCAATATTTGCAATAAGTCTTCGGATTCCCAGTCGGTTTTCGGTTCGGGCAACAAATCCCACGCCTGCCAATAAAGGTCGAGTGCTTCGGCGTATTGCCCGTCGTCCACCAACGTGTCGCCTTGTTCGCAAAGCCGGCAAATGGTGTCGTAGGTTTAGTTGTTTAATTCGCCCATGGTTTATGTCCAATCGTAAGTAAATAGAACAAGTCTGCTGATTGGCTCATACAGCATGACAATATTGTCTGCGCCATGAGAGTAGGCATAACCGCAAGCTGAGGCGATATGGTAAAAACGATTGCCATTGTGGGTAATGGTGACGTTCCCGTCTTCATCTTGCGTCATTTTGTAAGCAGACGGGATGTTGTCTGAGGTTGACCAGTTGCTACCTTCAATGTGTTCTCCACCTAAGCTGTTCAGAAATAATCCGTCATACTCGCTGTAATAGGGCTCTCCGCCGTAATACCCTGTTTTTTCCTGAAATGCTTTTTTATGTTCGGCATAGTTTTTCAGGTTTTCGGCAAAATATTTTTCCAAATACGGATCGGTCTGCAAATGTTTGTTGGCCGGGCTACGGAGAAAATAACGCTCGTCACCCAAGAATTCGTAACGGTTGTCTTCGTTCAAGCGGAACGAAAGCCAGTTAATCCCGATAAATTCATTATGGGCGAACTGCGTCAGCTCGCCGATTAAGCCGTCATCCGGTTCCTGTGGATTGATCAAATGCAGCGTTATGCCTTTCCATTCGGGATTGATTTCCACTAAGTCGATACTGATACAAGGCAGAAAATGTTCTTTCAACCATGGCTGCTTGTCGGAAAATACAGTTTCGGCTTCGGGAAATGCATGTAGGTTTTCATTTAGTTCGTTAATAATTTCGCGATAATTCATGTTGTAGCCTTTATTGGTGGGATTAGTTCATGGTAGCTGTAAACAACCGTTCTTGCGCGGACAGCCGCAGAATAGATTGAATGGCTTGTTGAGGGTATACCATCAATGGTTTCCTTTTTATAAATAGCGGATGAAATTTGAATCCGAGGTTCAGGTCGTCTGAAAAACGTGTCAGACAGTCTACATCGTAACTAACCGTTTTCCCTGCGGTGGTTTTCAATCCCTTGCGCCACGGTGGCTAAAAAATCCAGATATTTCGGGTCTTCGTCCAGTCACGTTTCGTCGTCCAAACCCATGTAGGTACGCATCAACTCGTCAGCGGCGCGTTCCATATTGCCCGTCGTCCGCCGGCGCGTCGCCTTGTTCGCAAAGCCGGCAAATGGTGTCGTAGGTTTGGTCAGTCAATTCACTCATGGCTTATTTACTATTGCGGTAAACCCGCTTTCAGACGGCCTGTATGATTAAGCGTGTTGAAAGCGGGTGTACTTCGGTTTATGTCCGATTGTAAGTAAATAGGGCAAGCCGGCAGGCAGGCTAGTGCGGCATGACAATTTTGGCTGTACCAAGGGAATCGGTATAACTGCAAGCCGAAGCGAGTATTACAACGCTCTGACGTCCACAAAATGCCCGGCCACCGCCGCTGCCGCCGCCATCGCTGGGCTGACGAGGTGGGTGCGGCCGCCGTTGCCCTGCCGTCCTTCAAAATTGCGGTTGGACGTGGAGGCGCAGCGTTCTTGCGGCGCGAGGCGGTCGGCGTTCATGGCCAGACACATGGAGCAGCCCGGTTCGCGCCATTCGAAGCCTGCGTCGGTGAAGATTTTGTCCAAGCCTTCTTTTTCCGCCTGTTCTTTCACCAAGCCGGAGCCGGGAACGACCAGCACGCGGTTCACGTTGCCGGCCTTTTTGCGGCCTTTGGCCACGGCGGCGGCTTCGCGCAAATCTTCGATGCGGCTGTTGGTACACGAGCCGATGAACACCACGTCCACGGGGATTTCGTTCAGCGGCGTGCCAGCGGCCAAGCCCATGTATTCCAAGGCGCGTTCCATGCCCGCGCGTTTCACCGCGTCGGCTTCGTCGGCGGGGTTCGGCACTTTGCCGTCCACGCCCAGCACCATTTCGGGCGACGTGCCCCACGTTACCTGCGGCTCGATGTCTTCAGCGCGGAATCTGTACGTTTTGTCGAATTTCGCGCCGTCGTCGGACACCAGCGTGCGCCAGTAGGCCACGGCTTTGTCCCAATCCGCGCCTTTGGGGGCAAATTTGCGGCCTTGAATGTAGTTGATTGTGGTGTCGTCCACGGCCACCAAGCCGCTGCGCGCGCCGGCTTCAATCGCCATGTTGCACAGGGTCATGCGGCCTTCCATGGAGAGGCTGCGGATGGCTTCGCCGCCGAATTCGATGGCATAGCCCGTGCCGCCTGCCGTGCCGATTTGGCCGATGATATACAGCGCGATGTCTTTGGCGGTTACACCCGGTTTCAGACGGCCTGAAACTTCAATCAGCATGGATTTGGACTTTTTGGCGGTGATGCACTGGGTGGCCATGGTGTGTTCCACTTCGCTGGTGCCGATGCCGTGTGCCAGCGCGCCGAACGCGCCGTGGGTGCTGGTGTGCGAATCGCCGCAGACGACGGTCATGCCGGGCAGCGTCGCGCCCTGTTCGGGGCCCATCACATGCACGATGCCTTGGCCTTTGTCTTTAAACGGGAAATAGGCCAGCGCGCCGAATTCTTTGATGTTTTTGTCCAAAGTGTCCACTTGCAGCTTGGAAATCGGGTCTTTGATGCCTTCGTCCCAATGGTCGGTGGGGGTGTTGTGGTCGGCAGTGGAGACCACACTGTCGATGCGCCACAGTTTCCGGCCGGCCATTTTCAGGCCTTCAAACGCCTGCGGGCTGGTCACTTCATGCACCAGATGGCGGTCGATATACAGCAGCACCGTGCCGTCTTCTTCTTCGCGGACGATGTGGCTGTTCCAGAGTTTGTCGTAGAGGGTTTGCGGTTTCATGTTTTTATTTTGAATATCAAAAAAAGAAGGCACGATAGTAGCTTCAACGCGGCGGCGGCGCAAGGATAATGTCTAAAAAATTTAAATAGGGCGGATATTTTTAAGCTTGATATTAAAATTTTAGACTTTATGTCTAATAAAATGTAATGAACAGACTTGTGCAGGCCGTCTGAAACGGTTTATGATGCAGCCTTTCAAATGATTCATATGGATTGAATATTATGCCCCTACCCGTTATGAACGCATCCTACCTGCCGCAGTTGCAGGCATTCGAACGGCAAATTTTATCGAACCAAACCAAAATAGAGGCGTGGTTCCGCAGCAAATGGAAGGAGCACAAGCCTCCGTTTTACGGTTCGGTGGACATCCGCAACGCGGGCTACAAAATGGCTTCCATCGACATGAATCTGTTCCCCGGCGGTTTCAACAACCTGAATCCGAATTTCATCCAATTGGCCTCCCATGCCGCGCTCGACGCGGTGGAGCGTGCCTGCCCGCAGGCCAAATCGGTGTTGATCGTGCCGGAAAACCATACCCGCAACACCTTCTACCTGCAAAACGTTTATGCCCTGTCCAATATCTTGCGCAACGCGGGTTTCGAAGTACGGTTGGGCAGCATCAACCCCGAAATCACCGAACTGGTGGAACTGGAAACCGCCTTGGGCGACACGGTCACACTCGAACCGCTGCAACGCACCCGCGGGCGCGTGCATCTGGCAGACGGCTTCTCGCCCTGCCTGATACTGCTTAACAACGACTTGTCGGCGGGCGTACCCGATATTCTCAAAGACATCAGCCAAACCGTGCTGCCGCCTCTGCACGGCGGCTGGACGACAAGGCGAAAAACCACCCACTTTTCCGCCTACAACGACGTAGCCGCCGAATTTGCCGCCCTGGTCGGCATGGACGAATGGCAGATCAATCCGTATTTCGAACAGATTTCCGGCCTGAATTTTCAAGAGCGAGAAGGTGAAGATGCGCTGGCCGACGCGGTGGAGCGGATGTTGGCGAAAATACAGGCCAAATATGATGAAAAAGGCATTACCGACCAGCCCTTCGTCATCGTCAAAGCCGACGCGGGCACTTACGGTATGGGCGTGATGAGTGTGAAATCTGCCGACGAAGTACGCGGCCTGAACCGCAAAAACCGCAACAAAATGGCGAAAATCAAAGAAGGCCTGGAAGTGAGCGAAGTCATTGTGCAGGAAGGCATCTATACTTACGAAACCCTGCACGGTGCGGTATCCGAGCCTGTGGTTTATATGATGGATCGCTTTGTTGTCGGCGGATTCTTCCGCGTGCACGAAGGGCGCGGCGCGGACGAAAACCTGAACGCCACCGGCATGTCGTTCGTACAGCTCAACCATGCCATTCCCGTGGCCGAAAGCGACCAAAACGACGAATGCGGCCACCGCGTATTCGAGCAATGGCAGGAATTGGGCGTGCCGCAAACCAAGGCCGACGACCCCGATTGCGGTTGCAACCGCCTGTACGTTTACGGCGTGATGGCGCGCTTGTCGCTCTTGGCAGCGGCAGTGGAGTTGGAGCGCACAGTCTGATTTGGGCTTCAGCCCTTATATGGAATCAGGCCGTCTGAAGGTGTAAACTGCCTTCAGACGGCCTTTTTGATATTGCCCAATCCGTTCGATCTGCTTTGCCGCCAATAGAGTGGATGGATTTAGAGTCGGTGTAGCTTTGATTTGCCTGTCGTTGTGTTTTGACGGTATGAGGCCGTCTGAAAACAAAGAAACCGTATGTTTGATTTGAAAGAAAGGATAATATGGATACCCAGTCCATACAAAATCAATTCAACGCCGTATCCGCACAATACGATGGTCAACGCCGAGCCCTGATACCCTGTTTCGACCTGTTTTACCAAACCGCCGCCGACTTGGCCGCAGGTGTGCCGAATGTGCGCCGCGTACTTGATTTGGGTGCGGGTACGGGTTTGATGAGTGCATTTATACACGCACGTTGTCCTGACGCCGAATATACTTTGGTTGATATTTCCATGCAGATGCTTGCTCAAGCCCGGCAGCGTTTCCAAGGCCTGCCGAATTTCCGTTATATGGCGCAGGATTTGGCGCGGTTGGACGAAGCTGCAGGCTTGCCGGAGGGTGATTTCGACCTGATTGTGTCCGGCTTGGCCATCCATCATTTAGAAAACGGGCAGAAACAATCGCTGTTTCATCAAGTTGCCCGCCTGCTTGTGCCAAACGGCCGTTTTATCAACGCCGACCAAGTGTTGGGCGAAACCGCAGCCGCCGAACGCATCTATACCGAAGCATGGCGGCAGCATGTTATGCACAACATCGCGCTGACCGAAGCCGAGAAAAATGCCGCATTCGAACGCATCAAACTCGACCGCATGGCTACGTTATCCGACCAGTTCCAATGGCTGCGCGAAGCCGGGCTTCAGGCCGATTTGTATTTCCAACATTATAATTTTGTTGTTTTCGCCGCTGCCAAACCGTCAGAATGCGGGAGATAATCCGATGAACGACGCCCTTATCCAAACTTTCGCCTTGACCTTCGGCTTCCCCTACACGCAAACGCGGCAAGAATTGCCGCCGTTGGAAGGCGGGCGGCATCTGCATTTGGGCGCGTTGGACGGGTTTTACCGCAATATGGACGGCGCGTGGCGGAGTGAAAACCCGCTTGCTGATTATCGGCTGGAAATGGAAACCCTGTTTTTGCAATGGTTGCCTTATTCAAGGCTGCCGGATATTTGGAACGATTGGGCGTTTGGCTGGGACAGAAAAGCCAAACAATATCTGCCGATAGAAGGCTGGCGCGAAGAATGGGCAGTGTTTGGCGTAATGTTTGACGATTCGATTCTTTTTGCCGATACCGTCGCACTCGACAGCCCTGTTTATTGGCTGATGACCGGTTACGGCACGGTGGAGAAACGCCGCCTTGTCGCGCCGTCTGTAGCTGCCCTGATGCAGACTTTATTGGCAATTTATGATTTTGAACAGAAATGGCAGGCAGAGGGCAGAGCGGTTTATGATGAAGAAGGCTGTTGTACGGCTGCAGAATTGAGTGCGGAATTGCACGATTTGCTGTACCGGGAACTGCCGCCTGAATGTGCGGCAGGGTTTGAAGAAGCGTTTTGGGGATGATGTTGGCTTGAGGTCGTCTGAAAAAACGAATAGCAGATTAAGGAAATTCTGATGAACACCGTTTCCATCCAAAACCTTTCCCACCGCTACGGCAAGACCCTTGCGCTTGACGATGTGTCGCTGGACATCCCGAAAGGCGCGACGGTCGGTTTGATCGGGCCGGACGGCGTGGGCAAATCGACGCTGCTCTCGCTGATGGCGGGAGTGAAGGTGATTCAGGACGGGCGGGTGGAAGTGTTGGGCGGCGATATGGCGGACAAGGATGTGCGGCGGGATTTGTCGCACCGCATCGCCTTTATGCCGCAGGGTTTGGGGCGCAACCTGTATCCTACCTTGTCGGTGTATGAGAATATCGATTTCCACGCGCGGCTGTTTGGTTTGGACAGGCAGGAGCGTACGCGGCAGATTGCGCGGCTGATGGAGGCGACCCGCCTTGCGCCGTTTGCAGACCGAGCGGCGGGCAAACTCTCGGGCGGGATGAAGCAGAAGCTGAGTTTGTGCTGCGCGCTGGTGCACAGCCCGGATTTGCTGATTCTGGACGAACCGACCACGGGCGTGGACCCTTTGTCGCGCCGCCAGTTTTGGGCGTTGGTGGACGATTTGCGGCGGGAACACGCGGGCATGACCGTGATTGTGGCAACCGCCTATATTGAAGAAGCGCAGCGTTTCGAGCGGCTGCTGGCGATGGACGCGGGCAGGCTGCTGGAAAACAAACCCACCGCCGACGTATTGGCGGATTACGGCACCGACGTGTTGGAAGAGGCCTACGTCAAAATGCTGCCGCCGGAGAAACAGCAGGGGTCGGGCGGTTTGGACATTACGCCGTTCGTCCCCGACCCCGATGCGCCGCCCGCGATGGAAGCGCACGGGCTGACCAAGCGTTTCGGCGATTTTACCGCCGTGGACCATGTCAGTTTCACCATTCAAAAAGGCGAGATTTTCGGCTTTCTCGGCAGCAACGGCTGTGGCAAGTCCACCACCATGAAAATGCTGACCGGCCTGTTGGAAGCGACAGAAGGCGCCGCCACGCTGTTGGGCAAGCCGATAGACGCGGGCGGCTTGGATACGAAAATGCGTGTCGGCTATATGTCGCAGGCGTTTTCGCTGTATGAAGAACTGAGCGTGCGCCGCAATTTGGATTTGCACGCCAGACTCTACCAGATGGGTGCTGAAGGCGCGGCGGCGGTGGAAGAAGCCCTGCAACAGTTTGATTTGGCGGACGTTGCCGACACCGCGCCCGCATCGCTGCCGCTGGGCATCCGCCAACGCCTGCAACTTGCCGCCGCCTGCCTGCACCACCCCGAAGTATTGATTTTGGACGAACCGACTTCGGGGGTCGATCCCGCCGCGCGCGATATGTTCTGGCGGCATCTTCTGAAACTCTCCCGCGAAGACAAAATCACCATTTTCGTTTCCACCCACTTTATGAACGAAGCCGCCCG
This sequence comes from Neisseria sp. P0008.S010, assembly GCF_051962715.1. Taxonomy (NCBI): domain Bacteria; kingdom Pseudomonadati; phylum Pseudomonadota; class Betaproteobacteria; order Neisseriales; family Neisseriaceae; genus Neisseria; species Neisseria sp. P0008.S010. The sequence goes on along the minus strand of NZ_JBQCVA010000002.1, from coordinate 119,953 downwards.
CTGCGACCGCATTTCCTTTATGCACAAAGGCCGTGTGCTGGCGGTGGGTACGCCCGCCGAACTGGCGGCAAGGCAGAATGCGCCGGATTTGGAAGAAGCGTTTGTGCAGTATCTGATTGAAGCGGAAGGCGGGGAAGGTGAGGAAAGCGGTGAAAGGCCGTCTGAAAACGAACGTAGTGAGTTTCGCCAAAACGAGCAAAGCGGGTTTCGCCAAAACGCGGAATCCGATGACGGGCATTCCGAATTTTCAGACGGCCTTCAAGAAAAAAACGCAACATCGTCTGAAACCCCCGACACCCAAACCTTCAAATACCGTTTTTCCATGATTTGGACTTTCGCCCGCCGCGAAGCTAAAGAACTCCTGCGCGACAAAATCCGCCTGTTTTTCGCCGTGTTCGGCCCGCTGATTATCATGGCGTCGGTATCGTGGGGGATTTCGTTTGACGTGCGGAATCTGAAATTCGCCGTTTACGACCGCGACCAAACCGCCGCCAGCCGCGAGCTGGTCGAATATTTCGACGGTTCGCGCTACTTCCTCCAACAGCCGCCGATACAGTCCGAAGCTGAAATCGACACTGTGCTCAAAAGCTCCGGCGCCATATTGGTCATCGATATTCCGAGCGGTTTCGGGCGCGATTTGGCGCGCGGGCTCAAACCCGAAGTCGGTTTTTATGTGGACGGCTCCATGCCGTTTAACGCCACCAACATCCGCGGCTACATCGGCAGCCTGATCACCGCCTACACCAAAGACCGCATCGCCGAAAGCGGGTTGCCCGTTTCGCTCAAAGCCCCCGCCGGCATCGAACCGCGCTTTATGTACAATCAGGATTTCGACAGCATCAACGCCATCGCCCCGGGCGTGATGATGCTGGTGTTGATGATGATCCCCGCCATGATGTCGGCAGTCGGCGTGGTGCGCGAACGCGAAATCGGTTCCATCGCCAATTTCTACGCATCGCCCGCCGCCGTGGCGCAATATCTGATCGGCAAACAGCTTCCCTATATCGCCGTCGGCATGGTCAATTTCGCCGCCATGATGCTGATGATTATTTACCTGTTCGGCGTGCCGCTCAAAGGCTCGTTTGCCGGACTCGCCGTCGGCACGCTCTTGATGGTGTCCGCCAGCACCGCGCTGGGGCTGCTGATTTCCTGCTTCGTGCGCTCCCAGCTTGCCGCCATCTTCGCCACCGCCATCATCACCATGATCCCCGCGCAAACCTATTCCGGCTTTCTCTACCCGCTGTCCACCATGGAAGGCGGCGCGCTGATTATCGGCAAAACCTTCCCGTCGTCGTGGTACTACACCGTCAGCGTCGGCAGCTTCACCAAAGGGCTGCACACCGCCGACCTGCTGCATGAATACGCCGCCATCGCCGCCTTTGCCGCCACCAGCCTGATTCTGGCGTGTTTGTTGTTGAAGAAGCAGGAGAAGTAGAAAAAGGTCGTCTGAAACCCAAAAATCAGGTTTCAGACGACCTTATTATCAATACTTTTGTCAGAAGCGGTAATTCACGCCCAAGGCAAACTCGCGGCCGCGCTCGTAGAAGGGCACGCGTCCGTTGCCGTCGGGGAAGCGTTGGCTGTGCGAACGGTATTGCTTGTTGCCGATGTTGTTGACGGAGAAGTTGACGTTCAGGTTGTCTTTTTTCAGCGGCTGCCAGTTGGCGTAGATGTCGTGTACGCCGTAACCGGCTTTCTTGCCGTGTATCGTGCCTTGTCCGCGGGCGACGTCGGTGTATTTCACGCTTTGGGCGTAGCGGCCGCGCCAGCCGATTTCGAGTTTGGGATTTTCAAACTGATAAGACAGGCCGGTCAGCCATTGGCGGCCGGTGTTCCAGAAGGTGAACGAGCTTTCGTGGTCTTCGGCTTGAATCGGGCTTTCGCCGTAGTACATGTCGCCGTTCAGACGAGGTTTGACGTAGGACACGCCGGCGCGCGCGGTCAGACCGCCCCAGCGGTAGGATGCGTCAAGTTCGTAGCCGTAGGTTTTGAGCGTGCCGCCGTTGTAAATCTTGCCGCGTTCGGTGATGGAGGCGGTGTTGTTGTTGATTTTTGCCCAACGATAGACGATGAGGTTTTTGATGCGTTGGTGGAACACGCTGCCGCTGACGTTGAAATTGTCGTTGCGCCATTTGAAGCCCAATTCGGCACGGCGGGCGGTTTCGGCTTTGAGGTTGCTGTCCAAATCGGCGGCGGCGCCTGCGCGTTCGTTAGCCAGCAGGGCTTCGTTCAGGCGGGGCGCGCGGCTTGCCTGATTGAGGTTTGCCAAGAGGGAGAAGTTGTCGTTGATGTCCCAAATCGCGCCGATGCTGGGGTTGAGCTGACCGTGCGACGCGCTTTGTTTGCTGGCGGCGTTGTATTTGAAATGGTCGTAACGCAGGCCGGTGGTCAGGGTAACGGGGTTCAGGTTCCAGATGCCTTCCGCGTACACGCCGTATTCGGCTTTCTTCTCTTTGTCGCGGTCATACAGGCCGAGAATCTTCAGCCATGCGCCTTTGTCGGACGGCTCGGAGGTTTCGTGGCGGTAGTTGACGCCGTATTTCACCATGTGTCTGTCGCCAAAGGAGCTGGCGAGGTTCAGGTTGGCGCCGGTCGCTTTGATTTTGCTCAACTCAAGCTGACCGATGGGAACGCCGCCTTGCGCCGTGCCGGAAGCTTGGGCTTTCGGGGAAGGCGCGCCTTTAGGCGGTTTGGTGTCGTCGGTGTTGATTTGGAAGACATTGGCGTCGATTTTGTCGAGGAAGCCGACGTTGCGGCCGCGGTATTCCAGATTGTAGGTCTGCTCTTTTTGATAAGTGCCGTCCACGCCGATGTAGCTGTCAACGTTTTGGAACTCGGCTTTGTCGGTGCGGTTGCCTTTTTGGTATTCCTGACGGTAGGTCAGGCGGATGCCGTGGTCGTCGTTGAAGTCGTAGCCGAGTTTGGCGAGGTAGCTGTGTTGTTTCAGACGACTGCCGCGGTTGACATTGCCGTTGCCGTCTTTGTAGTCGCGGTTGTTGAGGAAGTTGCCTGCAAACAGGGCATCGAAGCCGTTTTGATAGCCGTAAACCGCCGCGTTGCCGGTTGAACCTTTATTGCTGCTCAAGCCCGCGCCGAGTTTGAAGCCGAAAGGTTTGCCGTCGGTCAGCAGGTCTTTCGCGTCAACCGTCGTTACGCGGATGGTACCGCCGACCGCGCCCAAACCCGCGCTCGCCGCGCCTGTGCCTTTTTCGACGTTGATGCTTTTCACCAAAGCGGGGTCAAGCTGGAAGCGGCTTTGGTGGTGGAAGATTTTGGTGGATTGGCTGGTGCCGTCCACTTCCAAATTAATCTTGTCTTCGCCGACGCCGCGGATGCTGTAAAACTGCGCCACGCCGTTGCCGCCGCCGACATCCATGCCGATTTGGTCTTTCATGACTTGTTTCAAATCGGTCGAGGTTTCGCGGTCAAGCTGGTTGCGGGTAACGCGGGTCGGTACGGCAGTACCGGTAACGACGACTTCTTTCAATTCGGCTGTCGCTTCGGGCTTGATATTTTCAGCGTGGGCAAAGCCTGAAGACAGTGCCAGCACCATGATGCTGAAACGGAAAGCGGGGGACTGGGGAGATTTCATAATTCTTCCTCTAGACGGGTTTTGATGGGTTACATTGATTTGAGAGCACGTATTCTAATATTAATTAATAATAATTTGCAAGTAATATTATTTGTTAAGATAATGTTAATCATATAGTCATAATTTCAGAGATTGGGATTTGCTGATGTGTTTTAGCCAAACCTGATGGCAGGCGGATTTTCGGAAGGGTAGGGGAAACCTGTGTATAGTTAATTAAAATCAAAATAGGACAGTAGTGCATCGTCAAATCGGGCGTAATCAGACAAAACGGTTCGCAGATACCGTTTAATATTCGCCCACACCTTCTCAATCGGGTTGAGCTCAGGTGAATAAGGTGCAAGAGGCAATACCTTATGTCCTAATTTTTCCGCCATTTCCCGTAAGACACCCATACGGTGAAATCGTGCATTATCTAAAATAATCACCGATTTTTGAGTCAATGCGGGCAGTAGGCATTTCTGAAACCACGCTTCAAAAAAGACCCCGGTCATCGTATTTTGATAAACCATCGGAGCAATCAGCCGGTTGCCGACTTGTGCGGACACCAGAGATAAGCGTTGGTAGACCTTCAAAGTTGAGTATTGTACCATTTTGTTTTTAATTGACTATAAAATTGCAATGATACGGCGTTGCCAACGCCTTTATGTACTACCCGTACACGGCGGGCGTTGCCGCCTTGTCTCATTTTTATTTTAATCCACTATATTTATTAAATTTCAGGAGAAAACATGAAAACCATAGGCATCATCGGCGGTATGAGCCCCGAAAGTACCGTGCTCTACTACCAAATCATCAACCGCGAAACCAACCGCCGCTTGGGCGGCAACCGCAGTGCCAAAATCCTACTTGACAGCGTGGATTTTGAAGAAATCGTCCGTTTGCAGAAAAGCGGCGATTGGATGGCGGCGGGAAACGTGTTGGCGCAAAGTGCGCGGAAGCTGGAAGCGGCCGGCGCGGATTTTTTGCTGCTCGCCACCAACACCATGCACAAAGTCGCCCCCGCCATCGAACAGGCGGCCGGCATCCCCTTGCTGCACGTCGTCGATGCCACCGCCGCCGCCATCAAGTGGCAAGGCTTGTCCGCCGTCGGCCTGCTCGGCACGCGCTTTACCATGAGCGACGGTTTTTATACGGAGCGCATGGGTTCGCAGGGTGTGCAAACCATAGCTCCTACCGCCGCCGAACAAGACGAAATCCACCGCATTATTTTTGACGAACTGTGCCTGAACCGCATCCGCCCCGAATCCGCCCGCTACTTTTACGACGTGATAGGCCGTCTGAAAAACGAAGGCGCGCAGGGCGTAATACTCGGCTGCACCGAAATCTGCCTGCTTGTGAACGAAACCGACAGCCCGCTGCCCGTGTTCGACAGCACCGCCATCCATGCGCTCTCGGCGGTAGATGCGGCGCTGGCGGAATAACACGGCAAACGCCGTTTTGTTTAAAGGAACAGGCTGTAAAGCCGAAAAAACAGCCGGACGGTTTTTCAGACGGCCTTTGAGAAAGCAAGCTATCAACAGGAATCCCCATGCGTACCCTGAAAAACATTCTGACCCTGATGCTCAAAGAGTTCCGCAGCGTGCTGACTGATCCGGTGCTGATGGTGCTGATTGCGTATATCTTTACCGCTACGATTTATCAGATGGCGCAGGTCGGGGCGGATTTGAAAAATGCCACCGTCGGCATCATCGACCAAGACCGTTCGGTTTTGTCCATGCGTATCCGCGATGCCGTGCAACATCCGTTTTTCAAACCGGTAGAGGACGTGCGGCGCGAAGATTCGGACGAATTGATGGATAAGGGCGAGTTCACCTTTATTTTGGAAGTGCCGCCCAATTTCCAGCGCGACATGGCGGCGGGGCGCAATCCTGATTTGCAGCTTTTGGTTGATGCGACGTCGATGACGCAGGCGGGGGTGGGCGCGTCTTATCTTTCGCAAATTATCAACCGCGAAATTTACGAATTCACCGGCGTGACACGGCCGGAGTTAATCAGCCCCGTCATTAACACTTATTACAATCCCAACGGCGAAAGCGCGTGGTTTATGCCGACTTCGCAAATCGGTTCGATGTCGTGTATGTTGCTGATTTTATTGACGGGGGCGGCGGTTATCCGCGAACGCGAACGCGGCACAATCGAGCATTTGCTGGTGATGCCGGTCAATGCGTTCGAACTGATGATGGGCAAAGTGCTGGCAAATGCCGCCGTGATTTGGGTGGCGGCGTTGTCGTCGCTGTGGTTTATCGTGCATTTGAGCATAGGCGTGCCGCTTATCGGCTCGGTGCCGCTTTATGCGGTAGGGCTGGCGTTGTTCCTGTTTTCGGTGGCGTCGCTGGGCATCATGATTGCCACGTTCGCATCGACGATGGGGCAGTTCGGTATGCTGATGTTGCCGGTGTATATCGTGATGAACCTGTTTGCCGGCGGCGCATCCCCGCGCAGCAATATGCCGCACGCGGCGCAACTGATCAGCGAATATTGGCCGCTGACGCAGTTCGTCAAATTCTCGCAAGACATCCTGTTCCGCGGCGCGGGGATTGAAATCGTGTGGGGACATATGCTGATTATGGGCTGTATCGGCGTAGGATTCTTATGGCTGGCATTGCTTCGGTTTCAAGGGATGTTGGAGAGGCAGGGTTAGATAGGCCGTCTGAAAATGAGCAGCGAAGTGAGTTTCGCTAAAATTACAAAGCGAACTTCTTCACAATCTATTCTTGAAAGATTGAAAAGATGATTGAAAACGAATACGGCCAGCCGGTCGGTGAAATCGTGGAAAAATTGAGTGCGGGCAGCCTGCCGCAGGTGCAATTATTGCAGGGACGTTTCTGCCGTTTGGAAAAGCTGTCGGCAGAAAAACACGGCAGCAGTTTGCGGGAAGTATATGCTTCACCGCCGGAAAATTGGACTTATCTTTCCATAGGCCCGATAACGGATGCAGACGGCTTGGCGGCTTATTTGGCCAAGCTGGAGCAATCTGCCGACCCGTATTGGTTTGCCATCGTCGAACAGGAAAGCGGACGGGCTGTCGGCACGGTTGCCCTGATGCGTACCGACACCGCCAACCGCACGATTGAAGTCGGCTGGGTGGTGTACGGGGAGAAACTGAAACGCACCCGCGCGGCTACCGAAGCGCAATTCCTGCTGATGCAGTATGTATTCGAAACCCTGCATTACCGCCGCTATGAATGGAAGTGTGACGCGCTGAACGCACCTTCCTGCCGTGCTGCCGAACGGCTGGGTTTCACTTACGAAGGCACTTTCCGCCAAGACCGCATCAACCGCGGCCGCAGCCGCGATACCAATTGGTATTCGGTAATCGACAGCGAATGGCCGGAACGCAAACGGTGTTTCCTTGACTGGCTGTCCGATGATAATTTCGATGCACAAGGCAGGCAGAAAAAACCGTTATAGCGGATAGGGTGGCCGGCATAATCAAAGGAGACCGAAAAATGAACCAGAAAACCGAAGGCAAACCCGCCAAAATCAGCCTGAAAAAATACCTGCGAGAATTGAAGTATCTGCATGGCGAACTGGTCGCCCTGCAACGCTGGGTACAACGCGAAGGCCTGAAAGTCTGCATTATCTTCGAAGGGCGGGACGGCGCGGGAAAGGGCGGCACAATCAAGGCGATTACCGAACGCGTCAGCCCGCGCGTCTTCCGCACCGTCGCCCTGCCCACGCCCACCGAGCGCGAAAAAAGCCAGATTTACCTGCAACGCTACATCCCGCACCTGCCCGCCGCCGGCGAAGTCGTCATCTTCGACCGCAGCTGGTACAACAGGGCCGGCGTGGAGCGCGTGATGGGCTTCTGCACCGAAGAAGACTGCTTCAAATTCCTGACCATCATGCCGTTTTTTGAAAAGGCGCTCACCGACAGCGGCATCATCCTGCTCAAATATTGGCTGGAAATCGATATGGGAGAACAGGAACGCCGTCTGAAAAACCGCATCGCCGACCCGCGCAAAGTCTGGAAACTCTCGCCCATGGACACCGAGTCCTACCGCCGCTGGTACGATTATTCCCGCGCCCGCGACGAAATGATGGCCGCCACCGACACATCATGGGCACCGTGGTTCGTGGCCGACAGCAATGACAAACGCACCGCCCGCCTGAACATCATCCGCCATTTGTTGAGCCAAATTCCCTACGAACACCTGCCCATGCCCGAAGTCGAATTTCCGCCGCGTCAAAAGGCAGACGGCTACCGCGAAACCGATCGCAGCCGCCGCATGGTGGAGGACTGGTACGGCAAACAGGCGCAAGCCGACAGAGAATATAAAGAACAACGCAAAAAACAAAAACGGCAGACAAAAGCCGACAATGCAGTCTCGGAAGAGTAGGGATGAATAAATCTAAAGGCCGTCTGAAAACGGTAAAACACCTTGCCCCGATTTGCTTTCGCCGCCGTCAAAAGCAACAAACAAAGGAAAACCCATGTTCCGACCGCAAAAAACAGCCTTGGCTTTGGCCGTCTGCATCCTGACTGCCTGTCAAAGCACGCAAATCCCCCTGAAAAGCGAAATAAACCTGCCCGAATCCTACGGCCAAAACCGGGCCGCCCAAGGCAGTGCCGAAACCGCCCGCTGGTGGCGGAATTGGCACGACCCCGTATTAAACCGCCTGATAGAACAAGGCTTGGCGCAAAGCCACGACATCCGCATCGCCCGCAGCCGTCTGGACGAAGCCCGCGCACAGGCAAGGCTGGCCGCTGCCGACACGGGCATCAACAGCGGCATCAGTGCCGAAACCCGCGCCACGCACAGCGAAATAAACAACCCATTGGATGACGGCATACGCGGCCGGCTGGCGCAAAACCCCCAAACCGAAAAACTCGGCCGCGACACTTTGAGCGGCAGCCAAAACCTGCTTGCCACAGGCATACAGGCATCTTGGGAACTCGATATTTTCGGGCGTAAACGCAGCGACGCCGATGCCGCAAACTATGCCGCACTGGGGCAGCAGGAAGCCTTGTACGGCGCGCAACTCCTGCTGAGCGGCGAAATTGCCGCCAATTACCTGAACGCCCGCGCCGTGCAGGCGCGGCAGCAGACTGCCGCCGCCAACATCGCCGTCCTGCAGAAAATGCTGCAATATGCTGAAGGACGCTTCCGCGCCGGACACGTTGATGCCCATGCTGTCAAACAGGCGCAAAGCGCGTTGGCCGCGGCCCAAGCCGCACAAAGCACACTTGATGCCGAATATGGCGCATACGTCCGCAACATCGCCGTATTGACCGGCCAAGTGCCGCAACACTTCCGGCTGCCCGACAGCCCCGCCGACATCCTGTCCGCCCAGCCTGCAGCGCCAAGCGGGCAGACACCGCAGGGATTGATCGAACGCCGTCCCGACCTTCGGGCCCGCGCCGCCGAAGTCCGCGCCTATGCCGCCAAACTCGCCGGCGCGAAAGCCGACCTGCTGCCGCGTTTCACCATACAGTTTCTGGGGCAGGGCGGCCGCATCGAACTCGAAGGCGACCACGGTCTGCACGGTTGGAACAGCCTGCTCAAAATCGGCATCAGCATCCCGCTGTTTACCAACGGCCGCATCAAGGCCAACATCGATGCCGCCGATGCCCGCCTAAAAACCGCCCTGCTGAATTACGACCGCACCCTGCTGACCGCTTTGGGCGAAGTCGATTCCGCCTACCAAAGCCAAACCGCCCTGACGCGGCAAAGCAAACTGCTGCAACAATCCCTGCAACAGGCGCAAAGCCGTGCCGACGGGGCGCAAAAATTATTCCGTTACGGCAGCCTGACGCTGGACGAGGCCCTGCGTGCCAGGCTGGACGAACAAGAAGCCCGCGAACGCCTGATACGTTCCCAACTGGCTAGGGCGCAGGCGGCGGTAGGCCTGTACAAGGCATTGGGCGGCGGCTGGGAAGAAACGGCTCAGGCGGATTAGCGGATGGTGTCAGAAGATGGTAACGCCGCAGCCGGGCAAATGAATCCGAAACGATTCGTCAATTTTTGCGGATGATGTCTTTCAGACGGCCTCCTGCCTGAAAATGCACGGCTGGCTGGCTGGTTTGTCCCGTCTTTCATCTATGGCCGATGGCATCATTGCCGCCATCATCCGTCCGCAGAACGAAAGGCCGTCTGAAAACCGATATTATGGTTTTCAGACGGCCTTTATCTGCATCGCCTGCTTGGCTTAATCCTTGCTCAGCGTGCTGTAATCGACCATCAGGAATTTGGCGGTCAGTTTTTTCGAGGCGTTGCCCTCGTCGCCCATCACAATCAGACGCGGCTTGCCGTTTACGGTAATGGAATCAATAGTTTCTACGGTTTTGATGTGCGGTGTTTGGTATTGCGTTTTTTGCGTTTGCTTTTTTGGGAGGGCTGCATTTTGGGAGCAGGTTCGGCTGCATGGGAATCCGCACCGTCGGGCTTATGTTCGGGTTTGTTGCCGAAAACACCGCCGATACCGTTTTCAGACGGCCTCACGCTATTTCTGCCGTGGGTAAAATCAGTTACAATGACGGCCTTTTTATTCTTTGATTTTACTTGGAAGCTATGTTTTCAGCCGTAGAGAAATACAACGGCCCGGCCAAGATAATGCTGGGTTTGATTGCACTGACTTTTATCGGTTTCGGCGCATCTACCGTCGCCGCTCCCGGTTCGGACTACATCGTCAAAGTGGGAGACGAAAAAATCAGCACGCAAAATGTGCAGGCCGCCGTGCGCGAAGAGGGATTGGAGTCCAATCAGGACGCGCTGACCGTGCTGACCGACCGTGCCTACCTTTACGAAGGCGCGCGCGCAATGGGCATCAATGTTTCGCTGGAGCAGTTGAAGCAGGTCATTATGGACGACAAAGGCTTTCAAGACGAAAACGGCCGTTTCAACGAGCAGAAGTTCCGAAATTTTCTGGCGCAAAGCGGCATGACCGAAGACCAGCTGATTGAAAAACTGCGCCATCAGTTTGAATTGCAGAATGTGGCCAACCTTGCCGCCAACGGCAATATCGTCAGCAGCCAGCAGCTTGAACGTATCGCCAAACTGATGCAGGCCGAGCGCGAAATCCGCACCGCCGTGGTCGACCCGCGCAATTTTGCCGCCGGAATCAAAGTGGACGATGCCGCGCTGAAGGCCTATTACGATAAAGACAAAAGCAAATACCTCATCCCGAAAGCGGTGAAATTTGAATATATCGAATTGTCGGCCAAAACTTTGGCCGACAGGCAGACCGTCAGCGAAGAAGAAGTGAAAAAAGCCTTCGCCGAACAGCAGTCGTCCGCGCAGCCGAAGCAGGAAGTGTCGCACATCATGTTTGCCCTGACTCAGGGCGGCGACAAAGCCAAAATCAAAGCGGAAGCGGAAAAAGTGCTGGCAGAAGTAAAAGCTTCGCCTGACAATTTTTCCGCCCTGGCGCAAAAATATTCGCAAGATACCGCCACGGCCCAATCGGGCGGCGCATTGGGCGTGGTGGATAAATCTTCCGCCCTACCGGAAGAGTTTAAAGCTGCAATCGCCAAGCTGAACAAAGGCGACATCACCCTGGTGGAAAGCACGGCGGGTTTCCATATCGTCCGCATCACCAATACGCAGGGTCAGCAGAGTTTTGACGAAGCCAAAGCCTCGCTGGAAGCGGAATTGAAGCAGAAAAAAGCGCAGCAGGCCTTGGCGCAGATGCGGCAAACCCTATCGCAAACCACGTTTGACTTCCCCGACAGCTTGAAGGCTGCAGCCGAGAAAACAGGGCTGCCCATCCAAAGCCACAACGAATGGTTGAGCCGTCAAAATGCCGTGCAGCAAAATATTCCTGCCGAATGGCTGGAGGTGTTGTTCAGTGATGAAGTGTTTAAGAAGAAACACAATTCCGACGTGATTACGGTTGGCGATACTTCTTGGGTGCTTCGTGCCACGGAAACGCGGGAAGAAAGCACGCCGGCTTTCGAGCAGGTAAAAGAACAGGTACGCACGGCCTATGTAAACAGCGAATCAGCCAAAGCGGCGATGGAGCAGGCGAAAAAACTGTTGGCGGAACTGCAAAAAGGCGGCAAGCCCGAACTGGCATGGTCGGAAAAAGAAACACTGAGCGCGTCCGACGCACGATTGCGCCTGTCTCCCCAAGCATTTGCCGTGCTGGCAAAAGCACACCCGACAGACGGAAAACCCGCTTACGTGCTGCTGGAAGGACAGCCTGCGCCACTGTTGGTGGAAGTCTTGTCGTCAAAAGTGCAGAAAGCCGATGCGGATGAAAGTAAAAAACTGAAAAACGAATTGGCGCAGCGTACCGGAATCGGCATGTATACCGGCCTGCTGACCTATCTGAAAACCAATATTCCCCTGAAGCAGGGCGCGCAAAAGTTGGATTCAGACAGACATTAAGCATGATGCCGCAACCATTTCAAAGGCCGTCTGAAAATACCTTATGCCGGATTTTTCAGACGGCCTTGATTTTCCCGCCTCCCGCCTAATATTAGGCCTTCGTCCACATCCGTCATCACAAAGGAAAACGATGAAAAAATCCCGCCTGACACTGCTTGTTTTCACTGCATTCGCCTTGGCTGCCTGCGGTAATGACAAACAGGCCGAACTCGAACAACAGCTTAAAGCGCAACAGGAGCAAATCGCCCAATTGAAGGCGCAGGCTGCCTCGGCCGCCGACCAAACCGTTTACCAGCTCCTACCCGATGCCGTTAATGAAACCCTGTCGCCCGAAGCCCAGCAGCAGGGCAAAAACGGCGAAATCGTAACCGGCAAAGACGGCCAGCAATATATGTATGACTCCTCAACAGGAAGCTGGTTCCTGCAAAGCCTGGTCGGAGCGGCGGCCGGTGCCTTCATCGGCAACGCGCTGGCCAACAAATTCGCCCGCGCCCCGGCCAACAGCCCGGCCGCGCAACAAGTACGCAGCCGCTACGAGCAGCAATACAAAGGCAAACGCCCCACCGCGCCGACCAGCCTGCGCCCGCAAAATGCCGGACAACGCGGCCAACAGACCGGCGGCTACCGGCCGACAGACCGCACCCAATCCAACTATCAGCAGCCGCGCCGTCCCACCATGCCGCGCCGCAGCGGATTCGGCCGCCGCCGCTAACCGTTTTCAGACGGCCCCTTAACAGATGAGGCCGTCTGAAAAACATTGCACCGCATCCCTAGATACAGCAAGGAATAAACCATGAGCAGCAAGCACCACAAACTCATCATCCTCGGTTCCGGCCCCGCAGGTTACACCGCCGCCGTTTATGCCGCCCGCGCCAACCTCAATCCCGTCATCATCACCGGTTTGGAACAAGGCGGCCAACTCATGACTACCACCGAAGTGGACAACTGGCCTGCCGATGCCGACGGCGTGCAGGGCCCCGAACTGATGGCGCGCTTCCTCGCCCACGCCGAACGCTTCGGCACGGAAATCGTTTTCGACCACATCCACACCGCCCAACTGCGGCAACGCCCGTTCAAACTTATCGGTGATGCGGGCGAATACACCTGCGACGCGCTGATTGTGGCCACCGGCGCATCGGCCAAATACCTCGGCCTGCCGAGCGAAGAAACCTTTGCGGGCAAAGGCGTTTCCGCCTGCGCCACCTGCGACGGGTTCTTCTACAAAAAACAAGACGTAGCCGTAGTCGGCGGCGGCAACACCGCCGTGGAAGAAGCACTCTACCTGGCCAATATCGCCAATACCGTAACCCTGATACACCGCCGCGACAGCTTCCGTGCCGAAAAAATCATGGTGGACAAACTGATGCGCCGCGTGGAAGAGGGCAAAATCATCCTGAAAACCGAAGCCGTATTGGAAGAAGTATTGGGTGACGACAGCGGCGTAACCGGCGCGCGGTTGAAATTCAACGACGGCCGCAGCGAAGACATCGCCGTCAAAGGCGTATTCATCGCCATCGGCCACAAACCCAACACCGACATCTTCAAAGGCCAGCTCGATATGGACGACGCAGGCTACCTGAAAACCAAAGGCGGCAGCGGCGGCGACGTCGGCGCAACCAACATCGAAGGCATTTGGGCAGCGGGCGACGTGAAAGACCACACCTACCGTCAGGCCATCACCAGCGCGGCCTCCGGCTGCCAAGCCGCTCTCGATGCCGAACGCTGGCTCGACGGCCAACACTGATTTCCACGCCGTCTGAAAAAACCTTTACACGGAAAAGTTTTCAGACGGCCTTTACCTCAACCGAAAGGATTGCAAAATGATTAAACTGACCACCAACAAAGGCGTGATTACCCTCGAACTGGATCACGACAAAGCCCCGATTACTGCCGCCAACTTCGAACAATACGTTAAAGACGGCTTTTACGACGGCGTGATTTTCCACCGCGTCATCAAAGGATTCATGATACAGGGCGGCGGCATGACCCCGGACATGAGCGAAAAAGCCACCCGCGACAGCATTCAGAACGAAGCTCAAAACGGCTTGAAAAACGACAAATACACCATCGCCATGGCGCGTACCCAAGCCCCGCATTCCGCATCCGCCCAGTTCTTTATCAACACCAAAGACAACGACTTCCTCAACCACACCTCGCCCAGCCTGCACGGTTGGGGTTATGCCGTATTCGGCAAAGTAACGGACGGTTTCGATGTGGTTGATGCGATTGAAAACGTCGCCACCAAACGCCACGGCTACCACGACGACGTGCCGGTCGAACCTGTTATCATCGAGAAAGCGGAAATCGTTTAATCCGCACATATAGGCCGTCTGAAAACTTGGGTTTCAGACGGCCTCCCCTTATGAGATAATCGCCCCATTTGACAAACCTCAACGAGAATACCCACCATGGCAGACGAGAAAAAAAGCAGCAAATCGGAAGACAAAAGCAAAGCCCTGGCCGCAGCTTTGGCCCAAATCGAAAAACAGTTCGGTAAAGGTTCCATTATGAAAATGGACGGCAGCCATCAGGATGAAGACCTCGAAGTCGTCTCTACCGGCTCGCTCGGCCTCGACTTGGCGCTCGGCGTCGGCGGTTTGCCGCGCGGCCGCATTGTTGAAATTTTCGGGCCGGAATCTTCCGGTAAAACCACCCTGTGTCTGGAAACCATCGCCCAATGCCAGAAAAACGGCGGTGTGTGCGCCTTTATCGATGCCGAAAACGCCTTCGACCCGATTTATGCGCGCAAGCTGGGCGTGAAAGTGGAAGAATTGATGGTTTCCCAGCCGGATACGGGCGAACAGGCATTGGAAATCTGCGATATGCTGGTGCGTTCCGGCGGTGTAGACATGGTGGTTATCGACTCGGTTGCCGCGCTTGTACCGAAAGCGGAAATCGAAGGCGATATGGGCGACAGCCACGTCGGCCTGCAAGCCCGCCTGATGAGCCAGGCACTGCGCAAACTGACCGGCCACATCAAAAAAACCAATACTTTGGTGGTGTTCATCAACCAAATCCGCATGAAGATTGGCGTCATGTTCGGCAGCCCGGAAACCACCACCGGCGGTAACGCCCTGAAGTTCTATGCATCCGTCCGCCTCGACATCCGCCGTGGCCTCCAAATTAAAAAAGGCGACGAGGTTATCGGCAACGAAACCAAAGTCAAAGTCATTAAAAACAAAGTTGCCCCGCCATTCCGCCAGGCCGAATTCGATATCCTCTACGGCGAAGGCGTGAGCTGGGAAGGCGAATTGATAGACCTCGGCGTGAAATACGATATTGTTGAAAAATCAGGCGCATGGTACAGCTACAACGGTGCGAAAATCGGACAAGGCAAAGATAATGTACGCGTTTGGCTAAAAGAAAATCCCGATGTTGCAAACGAAATTGACAGCAAAATCCGGGCTGCCGCCGGTACCAATATCGAAATTACCGAAGGCGTGCGTGATGAAACCGACGGGGAAGAACCGGAAGAATAAACTTTGGGTTCGGTTTGAATAGAATCGGTATCGGCAGTCTGTCTGATTCAAAACGACCACTCCCCAATATGGAAGCGGTTGTTTTAAATTCAGACAGGCCGTCTGAAAAGCATGAATCGGAGTCCGAAAACGGCTGTTCAAACAAACAGGCAATTGCCTCTGCAATTGCCTGTTTTAACATAACTTGATAGAATTACGCCAAATATTATATTGTCAATTACTCACTTTATCTAAAATCATGTCTAAATTTTCTAATTCATTAACCAAGTCGCGCAATCCTTTCGATCAGCAAAAAAACAAAAAAAATGCCGCGCCGGGCAGTACGGCGGGTGCATTGGGATTGTTGTTGTCCATTCTTGCCTTTGCCGTTTTGCCGCTGTTGAAAACGCTTGAGTTAGGCAGCGTTGTTACCGACTTGGGCGTGCCGCTGTATGTATTGCCGATCGCTTTGGCAGTCTTAGCGGTAGTGTGTGGATTCAAAGGACGGGGCGGAGTGGCCGCAATCGGATTGTTGCTGGGCATCGCGTGCCTGTTGTTGGCGGGTGTCTGTGTCGGCATCGATCGCTTTGCACCGCAGTTTAATACGGCATTGAAGCCTGTTTACGAATTGTCCGGTTTGGAAATGCCGACAGCCGTTTCCCCGGTAACAGGAACCCCCGTCCCCAATATCGAACAGAAAAGCAGCCCTAATCCTGATTCTGCTGCCGATGCCTTGATTTTTACGCAAAACCTAATTGCTTCCAAGCTATCGGAAGGTTTGGAGTTGAATCAGATTACAGAAGCATTGATGTTGAATGAAACGCAGCATAAGTATTGGCAAAATATCAGCATCCTGCAGGGCACGATTACCGCCATTCCGGTTGGCAGCGATCAGGCTTTGGCCATGCTGCCGTTGCAGGAAGGCAATAAAATTACATGGGCATGCAGTGGCAATATTCCCGAGAGTGTGAAAGAGTTATGTGAATAACTTGCTCGCAAACTCGATTTAAATCAGGCCGATTCAATAAAAAGCTTGTGGCTCATAAACCAAACAGTGCTGGATAATCTACTTTGATTGTTCAGCATTTTGCATGAAGAAAATGATTTTCTTTGGATGTGTGCAAACGGCTGGATTTTCTGAATTTTAAAGTTAATGTATAGATTTACTGACTACCTATTGTCGGTTTATCTTGCCTACATTCTTTATATTGTCAAAGGTTAGAACTTTGTGTCAGTTGATTAAAATGGAGATAAACAAAAAGCAGACTGTATAAAACAGTCTGCTTTTTAAATTTGTGGCGGAAAGGAAGGGATTCGAACCCTCGATACGCTATTCACGTATACACGCTTTCCAGGCGTGCGACTTCAACCACTCATCCACCTTTCCTGACATAAGAGGCGCATTATAGGGAAATTTATTGTTGAAGGCAATACTTTTTTCAGACGGCTTTAAACAGGGAGTATCTAAATATGAAAATAATCAGGCCGTCTGAAAATCAGCTCAAATGATGCCTCTGGCTTTTTCACATAAATCATCAGGATTTTCCCAATATTGCCCGTCTAAATCCTTCAGGAAATATAAAAGGCCGTCTGAAAAAGTTTTCAGACGGCCTCTTCCATTACTTGAATCAAGCCAACAATTCCCGCCAGCGTTTCACTTGGAAGCGCACTTGCTCCGGCGCGGTCCCGCCCAAGTGGTTGCGCGCGTTCAGGCTGCCTTCGGGTGTCAGTACGCCGTACACGTCTTCTGCAATCAGGTTGCTGAATCCTTGCAGGACTTCGAGCGGCAGTTCGCTCAAATCGACGCCCGCTTGATCGGCGTGGCGCACGGCTTGGGCGACAACTTCGTGGCTGTCGCGGAAAGGCATGCCTTTTTTCACCAAGTAATCCGCCAAATCGGTGGCGGTAGCGAAGCCCTGCATCACGGCGACGCGCATATTGTCGGGTTTGACGGTCACGCCGCGCATCATGTCGGCGTAAATCCGCAGGGTGTCGATGAGCGTATCGGCGGTGTCAAACAGCGGTTCTTTGTCCTCCTGATTGTCTTTGTTGTACGCCAAGGGCTGCGATTTCATCAGGGTAATCAGGCCGATAAGGTGTCCGATGACACGGCCGGATTTGCCGCGCACGAGTTCGGGCACATCGGGATTTTTCTTCTGCGGCATGATGGACGAACCCGTACAGAAACGGTCGGCAATGTCGATAAAGCCGAAACGCGGACTCATCCACAAAATCAATTCTTCAGACAAGCGGCTCAGGTGAACCATAACCAGCGAGGCGGCAGCGGTGAACTCGACGGCAAAATCGCGGTCGGATACGGCATCAAGCGAGTTTTGGCAGATTTGTTCAAAGCCCAGCAATTCGGCAGTGATTTCGCGCTGAATCGGATAGGTTGTACCGGCAAGGGCGGCAGCGCCGAGCGGCATACGGTTGACGCGTTTGCGACAGTCGGTCATACGCTCAAAATCGCGTCCGAGCATTTCGACGTAGGCGAGCATGTGGTGTCCGAAACTGACGGGCTGGGCGACTTGCAGATGGGTGAAACCGGGCATGACGGTTTCGGCGTTTTGTTCCGCCAAATCGACCAAGGCCGTCTGAAGGCTCCGAATCAGGTCTTGAATAACGGTAATCTGGTCGCGCAGCCACAGGCGGATGTCGGTGGCAACTTGATCGTTGCGGCTGCGGCCGGTATGCAGGCGTTTGCCGGCATCGCCGATTTTTTCGGTCAGGCGGCGTTCGATGTTCATGTGGACGTCTTCCAAATCCAGCGACCATTCGATTTTGCCGGCTTCGATTTCTGCCAAAATCTCGGCCATACCCTGTCGGATGGCATCCAAGTCGGATGCGGGCAACACGCCGGATTGGCATAACATTTCGGCATGAGCGAGTGAGCCTTGGATGTCCCATTGTGCCAAACGTTTGTCGAATTCGATGGAGCCGGTGTATTTTTTTACCAGTTCGGATACCGGCTCGTTGAATCTTCCCGACCATGTTTTGTTGCTATTCATATATAATCCGCAGTTTACGTTGGTTAATGATAATAAAGAAATGGGTATTATACGTCAAATGGGCAGCTGGTTTGCAGTTCCCGATATGCGCAATTTGGGTACGACGATCAGGATAGTCGCATTCGGTATCATTGCAGCGTTGATACTGCCTTTGGTGTCCGGCGACGGCGGTTCGTATTTCAATAAAGTTTTGAAGGAGCTCGAATGGATTGCCCCGGTTATTCTGATAAACGGATTGGTCGGCTGTTTTACAGACCGTTTTTTAGTCAGGTACAGTCATGGCGTGTTGATTAAAATCATTGCCTGCATGGCCCAGTTTTTCATTGTCGATTACATATTCCTGGGCACGCGGGGTGAGTTTGTCAGGCATTTGGTTCTGTATGGGACGGGATTGCTCTTCATGATGTATGTCGAGGCCAACCGTTTGCGCGCGTTGTCTCCCGCAGTATCGGAAGCACGATTAACGGCCTTAACGGCGCGTATCCGGCCGCATTTTCTGTTTAACAGCCTCAATGCCGCCATCAGCCTGATACGTTTGCGGCCTTATGATGCCGAAACCCTGCTGGAAAACTTGGCCAACTTGTTCCGCGCCCAGTTGCGCGACGGCAGCCAGTACAGCACGTTGGGGCAGGAAATCGAATGGGCGCAGGAGTATATCGCCATCGAGCAAATCCGTATGGGGCACCGCAGGGTTCAGGTGGAGTGGCATCATGATGCGCCGGATGATGCGGAAACTCCGCAGCTGCTGTTGCAGCCGTTGCTGGAAAATGCGGTTTTCCACGGCGTGGAAACCACCCACAGGCCGGGCAATATTGTGGTTCAAACCGCTTTGCAGGGGCATTGGCTGTATATCCGCATTGAAAATCCCTTTACACCGCATGAAAATATGGAGAATACTCAGAAAGTCCACCGCAGTAATTCTATGGCCTTAAAGAATCTGAAAGAACGTTTGGACATTATGTATGACAATGATGCCCAGCTGAAATTGGAAGCATTGGACGAATTGGGTATTTACCGCGTCGATATCCGATTGCCTTACCGCAGCAAGGACAAAGAAACGGAATACCAAACCCTGTTCGGCGGCGATTAAGCCGTTGATAAAGCGTATGGCTGCCATACGCGAAAACTATTGTTTAATCCCGGGGCTTGAAATCGGCGGTCTTTCCCCATATTCTGTGCGCCGTATCATTCACAACTGAAAAGAAAAGGATAAATCATGAGCAGCGAATTGATTGTGCATACCAGTGATGCCGATTTCGAACGCGATGTTTTACAGTCTGACGTTCCCGTATTGCTGGACTTTTGGGCACCTTGGTGCGGACCGTGCAAAATGATTGCACCGATTTTGGACGAAGTGGCTGCCGAATTTGAAGGCCGTCTGAAAGTGGTTAAAATCAATATTGACGAAAATGAGCAAGCTCCCGCCAAATTCGGCGTTCGCGGTATTCCGACTTTGATGGTGTTCAAAAACGGCCAAAACGTGGCAACCAAAGTGGGCGCGCTGGCCAAAGGCCAATTAACCGCTTTTGTTAATGCCTCCATCGCCTAAGCGGATTTTTATTCATTTGAAAAAAACGGTATGCCGAACAGCATACCGTTTTTCGTTGTGCGCCGTATTGATGGCGGCAAATCGGTTAGGAATACCGCCATGTTTTTCAGACGGCCTATTTCAAAATATTGACACGGCGGATGATGACAGGTTTAACCGGGACGTTTTGATGAATGGCCTGATCAGTAGTGGAAACTTTGCCGATATTGCGAACAACGTCCATACCGCCGATGACTTTGCCGAATACGGCATAGCCGTAGCCTTGCGGCGATTGGTCTTTATGATTTAAAAAATCGTTGTCGGCTAAATTGATGAAAAATTGGCTGGTGGCGGAATGCGGGTTGCCGGTGCGCGCCATGGCGATGGTGCCTGCCGTGTTTTTCAGGCCGTTTCCCGCTTCGTTGCTGATGGCTTTATCGGTACTTTTTTGTGCCAGGTCGGCAGTAAAGCCACCGCCCTGAATCATGAATCCGTCGATTACGCGGTGGAAGACGGTATTGTTATAAAAGCCTTTTTCGGCATAGCGGACAAAGTTGGCCACTGTTTTCGGTGCGCGCTGTTCATCCAGGCTGAGTTTGATGGTGCCGTAGTTGGTGTCTATCTCGGCCAAGGTTTCGGCTTGGGCGGTCAGGCCGGAAACGGCAAAAGCGGCGGCCAGCAGCAGTTTGGCGGTTTTATTCATAAAATGACTCTCGTGTGAAAAAGGTGCAATCATGCGCGATTTTTTTGTGAGGAAGGGTAAACGGCGGTTAAAACCTGTTTGAGGCCGTCTGAAAATAGGGAAACGGCAAAAAGTCGGGTTTCAGAAAAGCCAACGTGCAGCAAAAGTCCGAAAGCAGCCTGAAAGTCGGCTATACTGCAAACCCTTATCCGTAAACAAGGAAACAAACCGTGGCGGTGAAGAATTACTGGCACATGCAGATGCACCCGACAGCCGGATTGGCGGATTTCGGCTGCCATATCGATTGGATTTTGGAACACCGGAGCTTTATCGGCATGGGCGAATGGGAAGGCGGGCGCGATACGATTAACACATTTGTCAATGAGATGGCGGTAAACGACATCGTCGCCATCAAGCGCGGAGGCAAACTGGTGGCTTTGGTTCAAGTAATCGGCGATGCCTATTTCGTTCCGCGTGAAAGCGATGCCGACCCGCGCACGCAATGGATGGAAAACCGCCGCCCTGTCCGCGTATTGGATTGGGCAATCAACGGCGAAACCCTGCCGCAACGGATGGGTACGTTAAACCGCTGTGCCAACCAACAGGCGGAAACCACAAAGATTATCCAAAACTGGCACGCGCGCGTGAACGAATCATTGAAAAAACGCGGAATTCCGATCGAAGTCTGACTGGTTTTGAAACCACCTGTAAGATTGGGAACCGATTTACCGTTAAAGCGGGATTGTTATGGGCATGCTGACAACCTTCATCATTGCACTTTTTTCCACATCGGAACCTAAAATTGCCGAAATCCGGCACACGGCGGAGTACGGCGGTTTGCTGCAAATCCGGATTGCGGCAGATAATAATCAGCCATGCGGCAGCATACACATGACGCCGGAGAGCTTGGATTACATCATTACTTGCGGCCGATACGCAGGCAAAGCCCTGATGCCGCATCATGACATCATATTGAACCATACCGGACAGCAGCTTGTCGCGCACTACCGTTCAAACGGAAAAATATTGTTCAAAATCAACTGTTCTACCGACGAATACAGAAAAATCTCGGCCTTTCTGCCCGAATCGGCAGAGGATGGGCGGATGGAGATTGGAAAGGAAAGCCCGCATCCGCCCCGCAGTCATCCGTCAGACAAATAACGGCCAACCAACTTATAATGCCCAATTTCCAGGTATGGCCGTTTCATCCCGCCTGCCGCTGTCCGACACACACCTGAAAGCCACAATATGCTTATCCTGCTTGATCAAGACAACGTACTTGCCGATTTTGAAAGCGGCTTCCGCCGGCATTGGCGCAACCGCTTTGGCGAAGACGCGCCGATAGAAGGCAAAGAACATCTCTTTTATATCCGCGACCGCCTGCCCGAACACCTGCAAGCACACGCGGCGGAACTTTACGGCACAGTCGGTTTTTTCGAGAGCCTGCCGCCCGTCTCAGGCGCGGTGGAAGCCGCCCGCGCGCTCTTGGCTGCCGGGCACGACGTGCGCATCTGTACCGCGCCGGTAAACCAATACCGTTACTGTGCCGGCGAAAAAATTGCTTGGGTAGAACAGCATTTGGGCACGGAATGGACACGGCGCGTCATCATCGCCAAAGACAAAACCTGGGTACGCGGCGATATCCTTATCGATGACAAACCCAATATCGAGGGCACATTGCCGCCCCTATGGCAGCACCGTCTCTACGATGCGCCGCACAACCGTCATCTTGATGTGCCCCGCATCGTATGGGCACAGCCGGACACTTGGGCGGATTTGCTGGTCGGTTGATGCCGCTTTTGTGCGAATGGTCGATATGGCGGATTCGCCGGGGTTGGATTGGTATTTGATTGATTTTGTTTCGATTGAAAGATTATCCATATGCCGAGAGGCCGTCTGAAATGGTTTCAGACGGCCTCTCGCTGTATTCTGCCTATTTGTTTTTCTTGCGTTTCGATTTGGCGGGCGGGTGGTGTTGTTCCAGCCATTCGAACGCCGTTTTTGCGGTTTGCTGTTCGGCGGCACGGCGGCTGTGCGCTTCTGCGGTGGTGATGAAGCCGAGTTCGCCCAAGTCGCAGGAAACGGTGAAGCGGGCGGTGTAGCCTTCGCCTTCTTGGTGTTCGATGCGGTATTTGGGCAGTGCGAGGCGGCGTGCCTGCAGTGCTTCCTGCAACATGGTTTTGGCATCTTTGCCTTCGTTATCGAAGCTGATGTTGCCGACCCGGCGGGCAAACAGGTGGCGGACGACTTGTTCGGCAGCGTTGAAATCCGTGTCGAAGCTGACGGCGGCAAACATGGCTTCCATGGCGTCGGAGAGGATGGAAGGCCGTCTGAAACCGCCGCTTTTGAGTTCGCCGTTGCCCAATAGCAGGGCATCGCCGACTTTGAGTTCCGTTGCGATTTCGGCCAGTGTGTCTTGATTGACGAGGTTGGCGCGCAGGCGGGACAGGCGGCCTTCGGGCAGGTCGGGGAAGGTGTCGTAGAGCATTTTGGCTATGGTGTAGTTCAAGATGGCATCGCCGACAAATTCGAAGCGTTCGTTATGGCGGGAGGAGTAGCTGCGGTGCGTGAGGGCGCGGGTCAGCAGTTCGGGCTGTTTGAATCGGTATTGCAGTTTTTGTTGGATGTGCTGCAATGCGGCGGTATGCAGTTTCGGGTTCATTTCGGTATCCGTCGGGAGGCCCGAATGCTTTTCCATACTCGAGGGGAATACGGAAAAGGATTGGGACGGTTTGCGGCATCAGAGGCCGTCTGAAAAGGCGGTATTGTAACGGATTTGTATGCGGATGTGCCAAAGAGGGGCCGTCTGAAAAGCCTTAATCGGTTTTCAGACGGCCTTTTGTGCGGCTGTAGTTTAGAAATTCAGCCGCAGTCCGGTGCGCAGGGAGCGTCCGGGAAGCGGGGCAAGATATTTGAGGGTGGAGTTGTGCGGCCGTGCTTCGACGTTGCCTAAGTTGCGTGCATCGGCAAACCATTCAAGTGTGAGCTCTTTCGGCAGTTTGCGGGTGTAGGAGAGGTAGGCGTCCCATATGTTGTAGCCGCCGAGGTTGGGCTCTTCATATATGGCGCGGCCGCGACGTTTTTGTGCGGTGTAGCGCGTCAGGCTGCTGTCGAGCAGCCAGTTGCCTTTGCTCCATTCCAAGCCGATGCCGTAGCGAGAGGTAGGCATGGCGGGCATGTATTTGCCTTGGTTGTGGGAGCGGACGCATTTCAGCCATTTTTCATGGTTTCTCGAGTCTTCCGGGCTGCAAGAGCTGTGATTTTCAGCAGGGTAGTTTTTGACCAGGTCGGCAAAGAGGCGTGCTTTCAAATTACCCGCGCGGTTGAGGTCGAAGAGGTGGGTGAATTCCAGTTCGAAGCCTCGGATTTTGGTGTCCCCCTGCTGCCAGTAGCGCAGCGGCATCCATTCTACTTCTGCGCCGCTGTCGTTGAGGTAGATGTAGTTGTCGAAGGCGGTGTGGTAGTAGGCGGCTTTCAGGGTGATGTTTTTCCATTTGAATTCATTGGACAGCTCCCAGGTTTTCGCGGTTTCTTTTTTCAGGTCGGTATTACCGCTTTCGTTGGCAAAGACGGCAAAGTGGCGGTTGGCGGCAAACAGCTCGTTGATTTCGGGTGCGCGCTGCGAGCGGCTGTGGCGGATGCCGATGCGCCAGGCATCAAAGGGTTTCCAAGACAATGCGGCCTGATTGCTGTTGAGGCTGTAGCGGTATTGTTTGTTCTCAAGTGAACCGCCGTAGTTACGCATCGGTTTGAAGCCGTTGAAGTTTGGGGTATGGCTGACACGGCCTATCCGGCTGCCGATTTCGGCTTCCCAGTTGCGGTAGTTGAATTTTTCCAAGGCGAAGATGCCGTAGGATTGTGATCGGGTGTCAGGCATGAGGCGGTCGATTCCTTCGCCGCCGGTACGGCGTTTTTTCCAATCCAGTCCGGCACTACCCCGTACCAGGCTGCCGATTTTGTGGTTGAGTTCGACGCGCAACTGCGTACTGCGGCTGTCGATGCTGCTGACGAAGTGGTCGGCAAGCAGTTCGCGGTTTTCGGCATCGGTGTAAGCCAGTTGTGTTTTGACGTTATCCAGCCAGTTGTTGTTCGGCCGGTATTGGGCCTCGGCCGTCCAGCGGGTTTGGTCGGCGGAGATGTTGGTCGGCAATGAGCCGTCCAGATGGCTGCGGGTGCGGAGGAAGGAATAGCCGGGCATGCCGTAGTCTGTCAGGTAACGGCTGACGCCGATGCCCGCATAACCTTGGCTGCCGATATAGCTGGCGCCGACGGAAAAGTTACGGGTGTGTTGGTGGCTGTTGGTAAGTTTGCCGTGTTCGTTGGGTGTGATGTGGGTGATGCTTTTGACGGTTTGACCCTTGCCGCTGGTGATGCTCGGATCATACAGCGGGTTTTCCGCCCAATTTCCCCACTGAGGCCGTTCTGTCCTGTAAATGTCGGCGTAATCCAGCCCCATCATGTCGCGCCATGCTTCGCCGCGGTCAAGGTAATTCTGCATGACATAACGGTAGTAGCCTTTATTGAAAAAAAAGTCGTACTGTACGTCGAATTGGCAGGCTTTCCCAAGAGGGAAGTAGTGCCTTTCGCCGACGGAATTGTAGCAGGCATCGGCTTTGCTGTTGCCGGGTATGCGATAGTGGGAAATTTTGCTGTTGATGCCGTCTACATGCCAGGCTATTTTGCCAATTTTGCCGTCTAGAGACAGCAGCTCGGTGTGGGGTGTGTTGTAACCGCCGCTTACTTCGGCTTTGCCCGTCCAGTTTTTTTCAGGCAGTTCGTCCGGGATTTGTCCGGTTTCTACGTTTACCGCGCCGCCGATGGCGTTGCCGCCGTAAAGTACGGCGGTGGATGATTTATGTACGGTGATTTTATCGGCCATAAAGGGATGGACAGCGGTAGGCAGGTTGCCGCCGAAGGCTGCCGTATCCGAAATGCCCAAGCCGTTTTCCATCAGTTTCACCCGTGTACCGCCAAGGCTGCGGATTTGCGGTGTGCCGTTGCCCGGACCGAAGCTGCTGTTTTGTACGCCGCTGATTCTTTCTACTGTCTGCCCCAATGAGGTGCTGCGGGCGGATTTCAATTTTTGTCCGTCCAGAATGTCCAGCGAATCTTTGCTTCCGCTGTCCAAGCGGCTGCCGCTTTGCGCCGGCCGTTTGCCGGATACGGTTACTTCGGGAAGTTCCCCGGTTTGCACATCTTCGGCATATGAGAGCGCAGGAAAGGCGGCAATGGTGAGAAGTACGGATAATTTGATTTTATTTGAAGGGTTCATACTTTTCCTAATGCTATAATCTATCAAAAACAGTTATATTATATCATTTAGCGAAAAAAAAATGTTAATAGGGAAGTAAAAAATATTTCTCTGCAGATGAAAAGAGAGGCCGTCTGAAAACATGGTTGGATGCTTTCAGACGGCCTCTATCGTTGATTCGGCAAATAACTTTACAGAGAATGTTTATCTAATTATATGAATTTCCGAGTAAATAAATTTTTAATTGCGTGTGTTTACGGGAAGTGGTTTGCCGTCTGACATGACAGGCGCACACATTTCCGATAAGTGGTTAGGCACTTTATCCTTATCGTTAATCTAGTAATAAAGAGTCGTCAGATATTTGTTCGCCACGCGTCCGTTCGAACAGGTCGAGCAGGTCGGGAACGTCCATGCCCGCGCGTTTTTCCCCGCCGACATCGAGGACGACGCGGCCTTGGTGCAGCATGACGGTGCGGCTGCCGTGGTCGAGTGCCTGACGCATGGAATGGGTAACCATCATGGCGGTCAGTTTGTTGTCGGCGACGATTTGTTCCGTCAGCTCCATCACGAAGGCCGCGGTTTTGGGGTCGAGGGCAGCGGTGTGTTCGTCCAGCAGCAGGATTTTGCTTGGTTGCAGGCTGGCCATCAGCAGGCTGACGGCTTGGCGTTGGCCGCCGGAGAGCAGGCCGATGCGGTCTGTGAGGCGGTTTTCGAGGCCGAGTTTGAGCAGGGCGAGTTTTTCGCGGAAGAGTTCGCGGTTTTGGCGGTTCAGGGCGAAACCCAGCCCGCGTTTGCGGCCGCGGGAGTAGGCCAGCGCCATGTTTTCTTCGATGCTGAGTGCTTCGCAGGTGCCGGCAAGCGGGTCTTGGAAGACGCGGGCGACGAGGTGGGCGCGTTTGTGGGCGGGCAGGCGGGTAACGTCGCGGCCGTCGATATGTATGCTGCCGCTGTCCACCATCAGGTCGCCGCTGACGGCGTTGAGGAAGGTGGATTTACCCGCGCCGTTGCTGCCGATGACGGTAACGAATTCGCCGTCTCTGATGTGCAGGCTCATGCCGCGCATGGCAGGGTTTTCGATGGCCGTGCCGGGGTTGAAGGTTACTTTCAGGTTGTCGGCGCGCATCATGGTGTCGGTTTCCTTTTCAGACGGCGTTTGACGGCCGGCAGTTGCAGGGCGAATACGACCAGTACGGCGGTAATCAGGTTCAGGTCGGTGGGGCGCACACCTATGCTTTGCAGTTGCTCGTTGCCGAGTGCGAAGGCAATCATCAGGCGATAGACGATAGAGCCGAGGACGGCGGACAGGGTGATGAGGAAGATGCGTTTTGCTGGCAGCAGGTTTTCGCCGATGATGACGGCGGCCAGGCCGATGACGATGGTGCCGATGCCGCTGCTCATGTCGGCGCTGCCGCTGGTTTGGGCGAAGAGTGCGCCGCCCAGGGCGATAAGGGCGTTGGAGAGGGCCATGCCGAGGACGATCATTTTAGAGGTGGGCACGCCCTGGGCGCGCGCCATGCGGGCGTTAATGCCGGTGGCGCGTACGGCCAGGCCGGTTTTGGTGTTGAAGAACCAGTCGAGCAGGAGTTTTGCGGCGATGACGAAAAACAGGACAATGAGCGGCTGTACCCAGAATTGGTTGGAAAAATCGGGTGCGGTAAAGGGGGAAAAGACGCTGGGCGTGTCGATAAGGGGCAGGTTGGGCGTGCCGCCGGTAATGCGCAGGTTGAGCGAATAGAGGGCGACCATGACCAGGATGCTGGCCAAAAGGGGCAGGATGTTCAGTGAAACGTGCAGCCAGGCGGTAACGGTGCCGGCGGCCGCTCCGGCCAATGCGCCAAGCAGGCAGGCCAGCCAAGGATTTACGCCTGCTCCGACGGAGACGGCGAAAACGACTGCGCCGAGCGGGAAGCTGCCGTCGGCGGTTAGGTCGGGGAAGTCGAGGATGCGGAAGGAAATCAAAACGCCCAAGGCGACTAATGCGTAAATCAGGCCGGTTTCGATGCCGCCGAAAAAGGCGATCAAGGTCATTGCTGCGGTGTTTCTTTCTGGTTGTTTCCGATGTGCCGGTATGGCGGGACGGCTGTTGGCAGTGGCTGGATTGGGGACGGAATGCGTTGTGCCGCCCTGCCCCGATTTAAGTTTTACCCGTTATGCGGATTCGGCCACTTACGTTTTCAGACGGCCTTTTTTCGGGAGGCCGTCTGAAAACGGTGTGGCCGGATATTTTGCAGGAGGGTTTATTCTTTAACTTCTTTGGCTTCTTTCAGCAGCTCTTCCGGCAGGGTGATGCCCAGTGCGGCGGCGTGTTTTTTGCTGAGGTAGAGGTCGAGCTGGTCGAGTTTTTCAGACGGCATATCGCCCGGTTTGCCGCCTTTCAAAACGGCTGCGGCGAGCTTGCCTGCTTTTTGGCCCGTGCCGAAGGAGTCCATGCCCAAGGCGGCAACTGCGCCGCGCGTTACCGAGTCGGCATCGGAGGAGACCAGGGGGATTTTCAGTTCCATCGAGGCTTTATACATGGATTCGTAAGAGGAGACGACGTTGTTGTCGAGCGAGGTGAAAATCACGTCGGCTTTGCCGCCCAGGCTGCGCGCGGCGGTTAATACGTCGGCCGAACGCTGTGCGGGTGCGGCGGCTACTTCGATGTTTTGTTCGGCGGCTTTGGCTTTCAGGCGTTCGAGCACGGTGGTGGAATTGACTTCGCCGGGGCTGTAGACGTAGCCGATGGTTTTCAGGTTGGGCACCAGTTTTTTCATCAGGTCGATTTGCGGGCCGACGGGCAGTTCGTCGGATACGCCGGTGATGTTGGTGTGCGAGGGTTCGAGCGAGGGCACGAGTTTGGCGCCGACGGGGTCGGTTACGGCGGTGTAAACGAGGGGGATGTTTTTAGTGGCGGCGGCGACTGCCTGCGCGCTCGGGGTGGTGATGGCGATGATGGCGTCGGGGTTGGCACCGGCGAATTTTTTCGCGATTTGGGCGGCGTTGGCGGTGCTGCCTTGCGCGCTTTGGAAGTCTACGGTGAGGTTTTTGCCTTCTTCAAAGCCTTCGGCTTTCAGGCCGTCCAGAACGCCTGCGCGGATGGTGTCGAGCGCGGGGTGGTCGGCGATGGCGGTGATGGCGATTTTTTTCTGTTCCGCCGCCGAAGCAGCCGGGGCGGGGGCGGTTTGGCCGTTGTCGGCCTGTTTGTCCGCCGGTGTGCAGGCGGCGAGGATGGTGGCGGCAATGATGCCGAATATGGAGCTGGTGTATGCGGTGCGCGGGGTCATGGTCGGTTTTCTTTCGCTGAAAGGGTTAAATTATAGCGGGTTTTGTATGTTTTTGTAATGACGGCAGGCGTTTTGCCTGCCGTTTGCCGGATGAGTCTTTTCAGACGGCCTCTGTGCCGTTTTCGCTGCCGCCGGATGTTTCCTGCGGGTTTTCCAGTTTGGCCAGCCGGGCTTCGAGTTCGGCCAGTTTGGTACGGGTTTTGATGAGGACTTGCTGCTGGATGTCGAATTCTTCGCGGGTAACCAGATCCATTTTGTTAAACGCGCTGCCGAGCATGGCTTTGACGTTTTTTTCCATATCTTTGGCCGGGCTGTTGGCGATGGTTTCGCCGATTTTGGCGGATACTTCTTCTAAGATTTTCGAACCGAACATGGCTGTTTCCTTCTTTAAACTGAACAGGGCGGATGACGCGGCATTGTATAGGCAAACAGGCCGTCTGAAAAGTTTGCGCTACAGCCATTCGGCCAGTGAGGCGGTGGGGATGTCCCACGACCAGATGCCGTTGCTGCCGCCGGAATCGAGTCCGCGCAGGAAGAGGTAGCGGATGTGGACGGTGCGGGGCATCTGTCCGCGCTGTTTGAGGTGGCGGGCGGCGGCAAGGGCGTAAATCCAGGCTTGGAGGTAATAGTGGTGGTCGGCGACGGCTTGGTCGAGGGCGGATTGGGTGTAGCTGCCGGTGTCCATGCCCAGGTGGTTGGATTTGTAGTCGATGATGCAGGGGGTGCCGTCGGGCAGCAGGCAGGTCAGGTCGATGAAGCCGTTGAGGAAGCCTTGCAGGGTGTGGAAGTCCAGCCGTTCTGCGGCGGCGGTGCAGGCTTCGGGCAGGCCTACGGCGGCCAGATGGTTTTTCAGACGGCCTAATTCCAAACGGTCGAAGTGCATGACGAAGCCCATTTCCGCTTTGCGGCGGGCGGCGGGGAGGGCTGAGAGGGTGGTGCCGCCGTGCAGCGGTGCGGCGGCGGTTTGGTCGGCCATGAGGCAGACGGCATCCAGCCATTCGGTTTCGATGCCGTGTTTTTCCAATATGGCGGCGATGTTTTCGCGCTGTTGTCCTGCGGGGCGGGTGAAGTCGTGTTTTTCGAGGATTTCGTGCAGGCAGATACCGGCGGTCGCGCCGCGGGGAAAGTGGAAGATGTTGCGCGGGGCGTTGTCCGTGTCGGGAAGCGGCAGAAGGCTGTCGGCGGACAGTTCGGCCGGGTCGAGCGCGGGTTGCAGTCCGTCGTCGTCATCGGGCCGGGCCGGGCCGTGGCCAAGGTGGCGGGTGAGGCCGGTAAAGCTGGTGTGGCGGACGAAGCTGAAACGGCGCGGCGGGTAAACGGCGGCGCGGTATTCGGTGCCGCTGCTGCGGCGGGTTTGCACGGCTGCCGAAAGGGGTGCGCCTTCCTGCCATTCGATGCCTTCGGGGGCTGCGTTTATCCAGCGCAGCCAGTTGCGGCGCAGCATTTCGGTTTGGTTTTCTTTCTCGGCTTCGTAGGCTTGGCGGGTTTTCAGACGGCCGTCTGAAGGCAGGCCTTCGAGCAGGTAGGCAAAGGTGTTGCGCGGGGTGCTGCTGCAGCGGGCGGCATAGATGACGAGTTGTTCTTCGGCGCGGGTGAGGGCGACGTAGAGCAGGCGCAGGCGTTCGCCCAGGTCTTCGTCGTCGAGCTGTTCGCGGTCGGCTTCGTCGAGCTGGCTGTCGGCAAGCAGTTCGCTGCTGTTTTCACGGTGGAGGATGTGCCATGCTTCGTTTTTCTTTTCGGCGGTATCCCAGGAGAACGGGCAGAAGACGAAGGGATA
Organism: Neisseria sp. P0008.S010; assembly: GCF_051962715.1. NCBI lineage: Bacteria > Pseudomonadati > Pseudomonadota > Betaproteobacteria > Neisseriales > Neisseriaceae > Neisseria > Neisseria sp. P0008.S010. The sequence continues at coordinate 89,064 of NZ_JBQCVA010000002.1, read as the reverse complement.
TTGCAGGCCTTTGGAGGCATGGATGGTTACGATTTTGACCAGTGCCTCGTCGCTTTCCAGCCGTAGGACGGCGTTTTCGTTTTGGGGCGGGTCTTGGATTTTGGCCAGCAGCCATTGGTGCAGGGCGGCGGGGGTGTGGCTGTTTTCGTTTTCGTCGGCCAAAAGTTCGGCCAGCTGCCAGAAGTTGGTCAGGGTGCGTCCGCCGTCTGCGGCCAGCAGGCGGCCTTCGAGGCCGTAGCGGCGGGCGAAGGCGGTCAGGGCGGCGTAGATGCCCTGCCGCTGCCAAATTTGCAGGAAATCTTCGGCAGCGGAGATGTATCCGGACAGCAGGGCTTCGTCGCAGTTGAGGGCATGGAGTTGTTCGGCGGTTTGGCCGAATAGGGTGCCTGCGAGGATGAAGCGCAGGGGTTCGGTGCGGCGCGGTTCGAGCCAGAAGCCGAGCAGTGCGGCCAGGGCTTTGGCTTCTTCGCCGGCAAATACGGATTCACGCTCTATGGAGACGCTGGGGATGCCGCGTGCGGCCAGGGTGCGCTTTATCATCGCACCTTGGTTGTGGCTGTGGACCAAAACGGCGATTTGGCCGGCTTCCACGGGGGTGTTTTTGTAATTCAGACGGCCTTCCGCCGCTTGGTTGATCAGGGCGGCGATTTCGTCGGCGCAGTATTCGGCTGCGCGGCTACGGAGGGTTTCTTTGTTGGGGTCGGGTTCGCCGCCGTCGTTCAGCCAGCGGATTTTCAATGCCGCCTGAGGCGGGGTGAGGCGGCTTGTCTCGCGCGGGGCGGTAACGGCCGGGTAGCCGATGTGTTCGAGGACGAAGGGGCGTTCTTTCTGTTGGAACAGGCGGCCGATGTTGTCGATGAGCAGGCTGTGGCTGCGGTAGTTGTGCGCGAGGGTGTAATGGACGGGGGTGTCGGCGGCGGCTTGGAGGTAGGCGTAGATGTCCGCGCCGCGAAAGCCGTAAATCGCCTGTTTGGGGTCGCCGACGAGGAAGAGCGGGTTGCCGTGGGCGGCAAAGGTACGGCGGAAGATTTCGTATTGCAGCGGGTCGGTGTCTTGGAATTCGTCTATCAGGGCGACGCGCCAGTTTTGCGAGACGGCTTCGGCGAGTTTGTCTTGGTGCACGCCGGCGGTGAGGGCGTGGTAAACGTCGAGCAGCAGGTCGTCGGGGCTGCGTTCCTGCCGCGTCGCCCGCTGTTCGGCGGCGGTGCGGCGGACGTATTGCAGGCAGTCGAGCTGCAGGGCGATAAGTGCCTGTTGTTCGGCATCGAGCAGGGCGGATGCCGCGGTTCGGACTTTGTGGAGGAAGGACAGTGCGGCCAGGTCGGCTTCGGGGGCGGTTTGGCCTTTTTTGACGGCAGCGGTCAGGTAGTCGGCGGAAAAAACGCTTTCCCCGTTGGTGTTGCCCAGGTTTGTTTCCAGCCATTTTGCAGGCATCGCCGTTTGTTGCAGCAGTTTTTCCAGTTCGGCCAGTTTGGCTTCGTAGGTGTTTTTGCGGAATTTGTTGCCGTTCAACATGGGATGCACCCGCCAGAACAGGTCTTTCAGTTCGGAGAAACGCTGTTGCAGTTCCGTCCAAATCGCCTGCGCCCGCTCCGTTTCGGCGGCCAAATCGGTTTGAGGCCGTCTGAAAAGCAGGTCGGGGCGGCCCAGGTAGCGGGAAAACTGTTGCAATACTTGGTCGGGCGTGAGGTCGGCATGAAAGGCGAGGCGGGCGTTTTGCGCGTCGTGCGACACGTTTTGCCGCCAGAAATCCTGCGCGTAGGTGTTCAGATCGCGTTTGTCGTTGTCGTCGGTGGAGGAGGTTTCAAACGGCACTTGGCAGAGGAAGGCGTAGTCGCCCAGCAGGCGTTGGCAGAAGCCGTGGATGGTGTAGATGGCGGCGTTGTCGAACTGCGACAGTGCGGCTTTCAGGCGCAGTTCCAGCCGTTCGGGCGTTTCCTGCCGCTCCGCCTGTTCGAGCAGGCCGCGCATGAAATCGTCGGCTTCTTCGTCCATTTTGTCGCCGCGTATCCGGCGGAAAGCTTCGTCCAAACGGCCGCGCAGGCGGGTTTTCAGTTCGGCGGTGGCGGCTTTGGTGAAGGTAACCACCAGCACTTTGTCCACAGGCAGCTTTTCCAGCAGGATCAGGCGGGCGAAGAGGGCGGCGATGCCGTAGGTTTTGCCGGTGCCGGCGGAGGCTTCGATTAAGGCGGTGCCTTGTACTGGGACGGTTAGCGGGTCGAACGGGAGGATGCTGCGGGACATGGCGGCGGGTCGGAAGTGTGGAAAAGGCGCATTATAGCAAGGCGGCCGTCTGAAACGTTGCGGCGGCGGGTTGAACTTGTGGTTTTTTCGCCGCCTTTCGCGCTAAAATGCCGCTTTTTTTCAGACGGCCTTTGCTATGAGCGACACTCCGAACTACATCACGCCCGCAGGCTGGCGCAGCTTGAAAGACGAGTTGTACCGGCTGGTCAATAAAGAACGGCCCGAAATCGTGCAGATTGTGAACTGGGCGGCTTCCAACGGCGACCGCAGCGAAAACGGCGATTATCTTTACGGCAAACGTCGGATGCGCGAAATCGACCGCCGTATCCGCTTTCTCACCAAGCGTTTGGAGGCGGCGCAGGTCGTCGATCCGGAAACGCGCGAGGCCACCGACCAAATCTTTTTCGGCGCTACCGTAACCCTGCTGCGCGGCAACGGTAGCGAGCAGACGGTAAAAATCGTCGGCATAGACGAAATCGACACCGCGCAAAATAAAATTTCCTGGATTTCCCCGCTGGCGCGCTGCCTGATTAAGGCGCGGGAGGGCGACGAAGTGTCGCTGAACACGCCGGAGGGACGCGAGGACATCGAAATCCTCGAAGTGGCCTATGTCAGAATCGATTGAGTCCGCCCGTGGCGGGATAAGCAAACAGAGCCGGAAAATATCCGGCTCTGTTTGCGTTTCGGCTTGTCGGTTTTATTGTTTGACTTCACGGCCTTTGAGGTCGATTGAAAAATCACGGCCGTTTTGCCGCACTCTGGCGGACGTGCCGTATTGATCGATAAACGGCTCGGCCTCCTGATAGCGGAACGGGATGCGGGTTTTGCCCGACAAATCGATGTAGCCCCAAAGCTTGCCTTTTTTTACCGGTATTAGCAGTTCTCGGTTTCTCGGAAACCTTTCCGCCGGTTTGTCGGCTGCATCTTGATATTGCGGCGGGATAATAATTTTTCCGTCCAATTCGGCATAGCCGTAAAGACCGTTTTTTTGAATCAGCATCACGACGTTGTCGTAGCAGCCTACTCCGTCGAAGCGGGCGGCGACATCGGGGTCGGGTTTGACGCAGATGGAGGGCATGGCGATGGCGGCGGCGGGCAGGGTGGCGGCTGCTAAAAAGGCGGCGGAAAACAGTGCGGCGGTTTTCTTGTTCATATCGGCTTTTTCTGTGCGGTTCGGGTGTAAACGGGGAGGGAAAATGTTTTCAGACGGCCTCTTAGCGAGGGGAGGCCGTCTGAAAAACAGGTTCAGCGGGTCAGCAGGGTCAGGGCTTCGCGGTATTTTTCCACGGTTTTGGCGATGACGTCGGCGGGAACGCGCGGGGCAGGGGCCTGTTTGTTCCAGCCGCTTTGCTCCAGCCAGTCGCGGACGAACTGTTTGTCGAACGAGGGCGGGTTGGTGCCGACCCGGTATTGGTCTGCCGGCCAGAAGCGGCTGGAGTCGGGGGTCAGCACTTCGTCCATCAGGGTCAGCGTGCCGTTTTCGTCGAGGCCGAATTCGAATTTGGTGTCGCAGATGATGATGCCGCGCGATTTGGCGTATTCGGCCGCTTCGGTGTACAGGCGGACGGCTTTGTCGCGCACTTCTTCCGCCAGCTCTTTGCCGATGATGTTTCGGCATTCTTCGAAGCTGATGTTTTCGTCGTGGTCGCCGACGGCGGCCTTGGTGGACGGGGTGAAGATGACTTCGGGCAGCTGCTGGGCTTCCTGCAGGCCGGAAGGAAGCGGGATGCCGCATACCGCGCCGGTTTGCCGGTAGTCTTTCCAGCCGCTGCCGGCCAGGTAGCCGCGCACGATGGCTTCCACTTTGACGGGGGTCAGTTTTTTGGCGACGACGGCGCGTTTTTCCAGTGCCTGCGCCTGCTCGTGCGGTAATACGTCGTAAACGGTGTCGCCCGTGAAGTGGTTGGGCATGATGTGGGCGAGTTTGCCGAACCAAAAATTAGAGATGGCGGTGAGGATTTCGCCTTTGCCGGGAATGGGGTCGTCGAGGATGACGTCGAAGGCGGAGAGGCGGTCGGATGCGACCATCAGCATACGTTTATCGTCGATTTCGTATAAGTCGCGTACTTTGCCGGAATAGATTTTTTTCAAACCGATGTGGGTCATGGCCGGGTTTCCTGTGGGTTGAAAGGGTGTGGAAAGGGGCGCATTGTACTCCAAACAGCGTGTTTTGCAGCAGGAGGCCGTCTGAAAAAACGTGTGCGGCCGGGATTTTATGCAACGGTTTTTTCAGACGGCCTTCAATTGGGGAGGTGAAGGTGCAGCCTTGCGGCGGCGGAATGTTTTCAGACGGCCTTTAAAGTTTGTTTTTAAAACAGCCATTGCGAGAGGCTGTAAATCAAGAGGCCGGCTAGGCCGCCGACGAGGGTGCCGTTGATGCGGATGTATTGCAGGTCGCGGCCGAGGCCGAGTTCCAGTTTGTCGGTGATTTCTTCGCCGTTCCAGCGTTTGACCTGTTCGGCGACGAAGGCGGCGGCACGGCCTTTGTTGCTGCCCAATAGTTCGCGGGCGAGCAGGGCGAGGCGGATGTCGGCGCGGCGCATGAGGCGGGGGTTGTGTTCGATTTGCGCCGGGATGCGGTCGAGCAGTTTTTCTATTTGCGCGCGTATGCGCGAGCTTTCCGCCGCCGTGTCGCGCCGCGTCCATTCGGTCAGGCTTTGCCACAGTTGCGCGAGGCTGCGCTGTAGGGCGGGGGAGGCGGCGAGTTGCACCTTGCCCGCTTCGAGGCGGCGGTGCCAGCTTGCGGAGTGGCGCAGTTCGCCGATCATGCGGGTGTATTGGCGGTCGAACATTTGCCGCAGGGCGTGGTCGGGCTGTGCGGCGGCATCGGCCAGGCAGCCGTCCGCCCAATCCAGCACTTTGGCCGCCACCCAGTCGTCCACGCGGCCGACGAGGGCGGATTTGAGGGAGGCTTTGAGTTTGTCCCAGCTGCCGGGCGAACCGCTGTCGATTTTGGCCGCCCATTCGCGCAGGTTTTGTTCCAGCAGCACGCGGGTGCTTTCGCTTTGCAGCCATGTACGCGTGTGGCCGAGCAGGGCGAGGAACAGGCTTTCGTGCATGTCGCGGTTTTTCAGCAGTTCCATGCCGTCGGCCAACGTGCCGCCGATTTTGCCGCCGTCGTATTGTTCGGCCAGCAGTTTGGCGGCAAAGCGGGCGGCCTGTTCGGGCGGCATGGTTTGCAGCAGGTCGGGCAGGCGGGCGCAGAGCGGGGGCAGCCAGATGCGGCGGACAGCGGGGTCGGCCAGGCGGCGCAGTAGTTTTTCCGTCGGTGCGGCGCGGTAAACGCGCAGGGCGACCGGCCGTTCGCGCAGGAAGTTGTATTCGATGAAGCGGCCGAGTTCGTCGGCGATGCGGTTTTGATTGCGCGGCAGGATGGCGGTGTGGGGGACGGGCAGTCTGAGAGGCCGTCTGAAAAGGGCGGTAACGGCAAACCAGTCGGCCAGCCCGCCTATCATGGCGGCTTCCGAGAAGGCTTTGAGGTAGGCCAGTTGGGGATAACGGTGCAGGAAGGCTGCGGAAAGGCAGAACAGTGCGGCGGCGGCCAGAAGCAGGGCGGTGGCGAGGCGGCGGCTTTTTTTCAGGCGCAGCCGTGCGGCTTGGGTGCGTGCGGCGGCGGAAAGGGTTTGCATGGCGGTTCCTTGTGCTTATTTTTTGTGCAGTTTGTTTTTTGCCTGTCTCCCGAAAGGCTTAGGGGGTTTATCCACATTTTCTATACAGGGCGGCAAACAGCGGCTGTGGGTTTTGTCGCCCGCACCGCTTGTTCAGGCCGTCTGAAAAAGGTGTTTGCCGTTGTGGTGCGGATGTTTTAAGTTTGCCTGTTTTTTAGGCATTTTGTTTTTCTGTCGGCGTTTTAAGGGGTTATCCCGCTTATCCACATTTGCTGCACAGGGCGGCAAACAGCGGCTGTGGGTTTTGTTGCCCGCACTGCTTGTTCAGGCCGTCTGAAAAAGGTGTTTGCCGTTGTGGTGCGGATGTTTTAAGTTTGCCTGTTTTTTAGGCATTTTATTTTTCTGTCGGCGTTTGAAGGGGTTATCCCGCTTATCCACATTTGCTGAACAGGGCGGCAAACAGCGGCTGTGGGTTTTGTTGCTGTATCGCTTGTTCAGGCTGTCTGAAAAAGGTGTTTGCCGTTGTGGTGCGGATGTTTCAAGTTTGCCTGTTTTTTAGGTATTTTATTTTTCCGACGGCGTTTGAAGGGTTTATCCTGCTTATCCACATTTTCTATACAGGGCGGTAAACAAGGCTTGTGGACGGCCTTTGCACGGCGGTTTTCAGACGGCCTCGCCAGCCGGTTTTTCCAGCCAAATCATGCTGACCATCCGGCCGGTTTGGCCGTCGCGGCGGTAGGAGAAAAAGGTGTCGCGTTCCAATACGGTGCAGTGCGTGCCGCCGTAAATCAGGTTTACGCCTTCACGGCGCAGGATTTGCCGTGCGAGGGTGTAGATGTCGGCCAGGTATTTGCCGCCGCCTATGCCTTCAAAGGCGTTTTCGGCGGCGGAATGCAGGCGGCAGAAGGCTTCGCGCACGTCTTCGCCGACCTCGAAAGCGTCCGGGCCGATGGCGGGGCCGAGGTAGGCCATGATTGCGCCGGGATCGGCCTGCATCGCGGCCACCGTGTTTTGCAGGATGCCGCCTGCCAGTCCGCGCCAGCCCGCATGGGCGGCGGCCACCACCGTGCCCGCGCGATCGCAAAGCAGAACGGGCAGGCAGTCTGCCGTCATCACCGCGCAAGCCGCCGTGCCCGTGCGGTCGAATGACGCATCGGCTTCGGGCGTGCTGCCGGGCACGTCTGCGGCGGGCAGCACGATGCTGCTGTGGGTCTGGTTCAGGTAGGCGGGCGGCACGGGTACGGCGGCCTGCACGATTTCGCGGTTGCGCGTGACGTTTTCCGGCCGGTCGCCGACATGGCCGCCGACATTCAGGGAAGCATAGGGGGCTTGGCTCACCCCGCCGTTTCGGGTGCTGACCAATGTTTTCACGTTGGCGGGTGCCGGCCATTCCGCCTGAAAAAACGGCAGGCCGTCTGAAACGAGGTTGAGGGTTTGACTGATGGTTTTCACGGTGATTCCTTCATTGTCCTTGAAAAGGCAGAGTGTGTTTTCAGACGGCCTATCATACCCGATTTCCCGCCGCGGCGAGATGTTGGCTATAATGCCGCCCTTTTACATCCGGATTCAGACAAATCACATGAACAGCAGCCGTTTTAATTCCACCGGTCCCAAAATCGGCCTGAGCGTACGCTTGGCCGAAACCCAAGCCGAAATCGAAGCCGCGCAACGCCTGCGCTACCGCGTGTTTGCCGAAGAATTGGGCGCGGACATCCCGAACACCGACGGGCGCGACATCGACCCCTACGACGAGCACTGCCACCACCTCCTCGCCTTCGACGACGCCACGGGCGAAGTCATCGGCTGCTACCGCCTGATTACCGAAGAAACCGCCAAAAAAGTCGGCGGCTGGTACAGCGAACACGAATTCGACCTCTCGCCGCTGAAAGACATCCTGCCGCAAACCGTCGAACTCGGCCGCGCCTGCACCCACCCCGACTACCGCAACGGCGGCCTCGTCATGCTCCTGTGGACGGGCCTGGTCAAATTCATGAAAGACGAAAACCTGCGCTTCATGATAGGCTGCGGCAGCATCGAAATGCACGACGGCGGCAGCGACGCGGCCGCGCTTTACCACAGCCTGAAAGAAAAATACCTCGCGCCGGAACAATGGTGCGTCAAACCGCTCAACCCCCTTAAATGGAACGAAATCACGCCGTCTGAAGACCCGTCCGTGCCGCCTTTGATTAAAGGATATTTGAAAGCCGGCGCGTGGTTTTGCGGCGAACCCTGCGTGGACGAAGCCTTCAACTGTGCGGATGTCTTAATCATGATGGACATCACGCAACTGAGCGACCGCTACCTGCAAAAATTCGCCCCGAAAGTCTGAAACAGCCGACAAAAGGCCGTCTGAAAACCTTTCAGACGGCCTCCTGTCCGTATAATCATAAAAAAGCCCGATACATGGATCAAATACGCTTCATATACCGCCTGTTCTGCATAGGCGGCTGCCTGCTTTACGGCATGGCCGAAATGTTCTTCCTCTTCCCGTTTTACAGCAAAAAACGCAAATTGCGCGCCATACAGATATGGTCTTTGCGCGTCCTCGCCTCATGCGGCATGAAACTGAAAACCTACGGCAGCCCCCCCTCCGAGGAACACGGCCAAATGCTGATCTGCAACCACATTTCATGGCTGGACATCATGGCCGTAAACGCCGCCTTCCCCGGCCGCTTCGTCGCCAAAGACGACGTGGCCAAATGGCCGGTTATCGGCTACCTCGCCACACAGGCGCAAACCGTTTACGTCGCCCGCAACAAAGGCACCGAAGGCAACAGCGAAAAAATCCGCCGCGTTACCGAAGCCCTGCAAAACGGCGACACCGTAACCCTCTTTCCGGAAGGCACCAGCACCGAAGGCCGCAGCATCCTTCCCTTTAAAACCAGCTTTTTTCAGGCGGCCTATGAAGCAGGCGTCCCCCTGCTGCCCGTCCTCTGCCGCTATCCCAACCCCGATGGCAGCAGCCCGAACCCCCATGCCGCCTACTACGGCGACATCAGCCTGTGGCAATCCATCCGCGCCATTATTTCCCAACCGCAAAGCACGGTAGAACTGCACTTCCTCGAGCCGGTCGCCGCCACCGAAGCCAGACAGGAAACCGCCCGCGCCATCCATGCCTTGTTAAGTCAGAAACAGCAGGATTTAGGCTGATTGAATAGCAGATTCAAATATTCTCCCGTAATGGATAAAACGGCATGAGTTAAAGCTCATGCCGTTTTTTTTATCTCCAATTGTTGCAAAATATCAACAGAAAAAAGCAGATGTTTTTTATTCCAAAAAAATGTTTTTTAACACCACCGAAGAAAAAGCAAAACGGCACAATACAATAGAGAATACATCACATTCTACAAATAATGAAGAAGTGTGAAATTGAAGCGGAAAGGTGTAAAGAATAATTTGCATTAACAAAATTCATCGCCGATAATCCGCCTCCGATAAGAAAACCATTATCAATCCAATTATTACTTCGTATCCCAACCATCCGGCAAACAATGTGATGCCGGATACACGTCATTCTCAAAGGAAACAAAATAATATGAAGCACAACAAAATGACGCCGATAGCCTTGTCCGTAGGGCTTCTGTTCTGCTGCGCCGCCCATGCGGCCGACAGCGTCGAACCGGTGGAAAAATCAGACGCGCTGAAACAAGTAACGGTAAAAGGCCGTCGCAACGCTCCTATTGCAACCGAACGTGTCAATGCCGACGCTATTCAGGAGCAAATGATCCGCGACAACAAAGACCTGGTGCGCTATTCGCCCGATGTGGGTGTGGCCGACCAAGGCCGCCACCAAAAAGGCTTTGCCATACGCGGCGTGGAAGACAACCGTGTCGGCATCAGCATTGACGGTGTGGCTCTGCCCGATTCGGAAGAAAACTCACTCTACAAACGCTATGGCAACCTGAATACTTCGCGCCAAAGCATTGACCCCGAACTTGCCCGCACTATTGAAATCGTCAAAGGTGCAGATTCGTTCAATCAAGGCAGCGGAAATTTAGGGGGGGGGGTTAATTACCGCACACTTACCGCCGCCGACATCGTGCAGCCCGATAACAAGTTGGGTTTTCTGCTGCGCAGCGGCTACGCCAGCAAAAACCGCGAATGGGTCAATACCGTCGGTACGGGTTATCAGGGAGAGAAAGCCGAAGCGGTATTGCTGTATTCCCACCGGCACGGCCATGAAATGGAAAGCCGGGGCGGCTACACCATTCCCGAAGACAGCCCGAAAACCCGCGATTACGGCAGCAGCCGTCAAATCCCCGATGCGGCCAAGCATAAAAACCACAGTTTCCTTGCCAAATGGGCATGGCGTTTTAACGACAACCACCGCATCGGCGCATCTTTGAGCGGCCAACAGGGCAACAACTACATCATTGAAGATTCCGGCGTATGGGGTCCCAGCAAATACCGCGAATCCGACGACCGTGCCAAACGCCGCACTTGGAACGCTTTTTATGAATTCACACCCGATTCCGACTGGTTGGCGTTAGTCAAAGCGGATTTGGATTATCAAAAAGCCGTTTCTTCCGCCTACAACTATGAAGGCACGCGCGATCATTATGATTACTCGGGTAATTTTAAACCAAGAAAACCCAGCGACGATAATATCCGCATTTTCACCACCCGTCTCAAACGCCTGTCGCTGCGTGCTGACAGCCAACCTTTGCAATTATGGGGCACAAAACAAACCTTATCGTTTAAGACATCGGTTTCCGAGCGTAAATTTGACGTGTTGCACCGCGATAGGCTTTATGACAATGGCTGGCTGCCATATACCGAAGAAACCATGATGTATCCGACCAAAACAGTACAGTATAATTTCTCCTTACATGATCGGATTGTTTTTAATGATATTTTTTCAGGATATGCAGGAATTAGATATGACCATACCAAGGTCAGCCCCCAAGGTAATCCTGTATTGGATCATTTAAATAAATCCAATCCGTACTCTCGTCTTGTACCTTATCTGAACGGATTGCTTTGCCGAAATTGTTATTATCCCAAACCCGCCGACAGCACTTTCAAAGGATGGAGCTGGGTAGTGGGTGCGGATGCGAAGTTGAATGACGCATGGCAACTGGGTTACAGCATCGGCACAGGTTTCCGTGTGCCTAATGCTTCGGAAATGTATTTCGACTATCGCGACAATCCGGCGGGCGCATGGTTGTCTAATCCCAACCTGAAAGCCGAACGCAGTTTGACGCAAAACCTTAAGCTGACGGGTAGAGGTAAAGTAGGTAACTTAGACGTAAACTTGCACCATACCCGCTATAAAGACTTTTTGTATGAACAGGAAACGTTGGTGTCAGCAGCCAATCCTTCTTACAGTCCTTCATGTACACCTTTTTACGAACAATATGGTTATTGCAGCACCAAGCCATACCGCTACACACCGTTCCAGCAAATGCAGAATATGGACAAGGCCAAAATCTACGGCATCGAGATGACAGGCCGTCTGAATTTAAACAGCTTCACGCCGATTCCCGAGGGTTGGAAACTGTTCGGCACGCTTGGTTACAGCAGGGGAAATTTGTCCGGAGACGCGGATTTGCTGTCCATCCAGCCGTTTAAAACCGTTGTCGGCATCGATTACGAGCAGCCAGCAGGCAAATGGGGTGTTTTCTCCCGCCTGACCCATACCGGTGCGAAACACGCGGGCGATGCCAAATACAAAAACTGTAACCACCCCGACTATCGTGGCGAGGGTAAATGTGTTTACAGCGTGTGGCCGCATCTGAGCAAATCGGCTTGGGTATTCGATATGTTCGGTTACTACAAACCGGGCAAAAACCTCACTTTCCGTGCCGGCGTATATAACCTGTTCGACCGCAAATACCACACATGGGACAGTCTGCGCGGCCTGAACATTACCGGTGGTCTGGTCAACTCGGTCGGTAGGGATCCGCATAGTAGATACGGCGGCTATCCCGGCCTCGAACGCTTCTACGCCCCCGGCCGCAACTACTCCGTATCGCTTGAATGGAAGTTCTAACCCGAAACCAAACATTTCAGACGGCCTCTTGTCTGTAAGAAAAAGGCCGTCTGAAACGGCAGAAAGAGGCGGCAACCCGCCGTCTCTTTTTTATCGGCTGCGCCCGCCTGTGCGGATTGACAGGAGCGGCTCGCCCCACGCTGTTCTGATAATAAAAAAACGTGAAATTTGAATAAGTTGATGTAAAGAAAAATTTGCAGAGAACGCCGCAGTCGGGGATAATCCGCACCATATTCGCAGCGAAATATTCCTATTAGCCCGAATTTTTGCCGCAATACATCTTTTTCAAACCGTTTCAGACGGCCTCCGGAGTATCGGGAGGCCGTCTGAAAGCATACAACCCGAAAGGAAATATTGAATGAGCAACGAAACCACCTTTGCTAAAACACTCAAAGAAAAAACCACCACCGTGCACGACAGCGTGGACAATCTGGTGATGTCGGTCGAGCCTTTTGCCAACAATGAAAACTACATCAAGTTTTTGAAACTGCAATCCGTGTTCCACAAAGCGGTGGACCACATCTATAAAGACCCCGAATTGAACAAAGCCATCCCCGAACTGGAATATATGGCGCGTTACGATGCCGTGGTGAAAGATTTGGCCGACTTGGGCGAACAGCCTTACGAATACGATAAACCGCTGCCGCACGAAACCGGCAACAAAGCCATCGGCTGGCTGTACTGCGCCGAAGGCTCGAACTTGGGCGCGGCTTTCTTGTTCAAACACGCCAAACAGCTCGAATTCAACGAAGAAAAAGGCGCGCGCCATTTGGCTCCCCATCCCGACGGCCGCGGCAAACACTGGCGTGCCTTCGTCGAACTCTTAAACGCGCTGCCTTTGAGCGAAGAAGCTCAGGCCGAGGCGATTGAGGGTGCGAAAGAAGCCTTTGCGTTCTACAAAGTCGTACTGCGCGAAACCTTCGGCCTGGCCGCAGATGCGGAAGCTCCGGCCGGTATGCAGGCGCACCGTCATTAAGCAGTAAGCGGCAATAAACAGAGAGGCCGTCTGAAAACCGTGTTTCGGTTTTTCAGACGGCCTCTGATTGTTGTACGGACGGAATATGTATATCAACGATTCACTGAGTTTCAGATGTCGAATCGAGTGTTAAACGTCATTCCCGCGCAGGCGGGAATCCGGCTTTACCCAAACAGGAATTTATCAGATAACAACAAGATTCCCCCCACTTACACATTCTGGATTCCCGCCTGCGCGGGAATGACGGCATGGGTCTTCATTAAGCAGTAAGCGGCAATAAACAGAGAGGCCGTCTGAAAACCGTGTTTCGGTTTTTCAGACGGCCTCTGATTGTTGTGCGGACGGAATATATATCAACGATTCACTGAGTTTCAGATGTCGAATCGAGCGTTAAATGTCATTCCCGTGCAGGCGGCGCAGGCTTTAGTGGAACAAGTCCAACACTTTGGCCGCCACCATAATCACGCCGTAGGCCAGCGGGATGCCGACCGTGAGCCAGCGCAGTTTCACGCCCGTGCCGCTGTGGGCGATTTCTTCCGCCGCCTGTGCCGCTTCTTCAAACGCGCTTTCTTCCGGCACTTGGTGCGGGATGTGGAAGCTGCCGTCGGCATGGTGTTTTTCGTTTACCGGCCGCACCAGCAGGTTGCAGATCAGGCCGAGAATCAGAAGTCCGGCCATGATGTACATGGTGATGCTGTATGCCTGTGCTGCCGGTACGCCGCTGTCGATTTGTCCCTGCCGGATGTAGTTCACCAGCACGGGGCCGAGTACGGCGGCGGTAGACCAGGCCAGTAGGACGCGGCCGTGGATGGCGCCGACTTCCAGTGTGCCGAACAGGTCTTTGATGTATACCGGCATGGCGGCAAATCCCCCGCCGTACATTGAGATGATGACGCAGAAGCCGATGATGAACAGCGTTTTGCTGCCGCTTTCGCCCAACGAAGGGATAGCGAAATAGAGCAGTGCGCCGAGGATGAAGAAGAGGTTGTAGGTCGGTTTGCGCCCCAACCGGTCGGAGATGCTGGACCAGAAAAAGCGGCCGCCCATGTTGAACAGGCTCAACAGGCCGACGAAGCCGGCCGCCGCCGCCGCACCGACCGCCGCACCCGCGCCGACGGATTGTTCGGAAAACAGTTCCTGTATCATGACCGAAGCCTGTCCCAGCACGCCGATGCCGGCGGTAACGTTCAGGCACAGAATCCAAAACAGCAGGTAAAACTGCGGCGTTTTGACGGCCTGTGAGGCGGTAACGTGCTTGCTGCTGACCAGTTTCCCGCCCGCTTTCGGCACGAAGCCGGCAGGTTTCCAGCCTTCTGCGGGGATGCGGATGGTCAGCACGCCGAAAAGCATGAAGAAGAAATAGAGGATGCCGAGGACGACGAAGGTTTCCGCTACGCCAACCGAAGTCGCGCTTTTAAAGAAGTCCATCAGCACCACCGACAGCGGGGAGGCCAGCATCGCACCGCCGCCGAAGCCCATAATCGCCAGGCCCGTGGCCATGCCCGGTTTGTCGGGAAACCATTTCATCAGCGTGGAGACGGGGCCAATATAGCCCAAACCCAGCCCCACGCCGCCGAGTACGCCGTTGCCCAGGTATAGCAGCCACAGGTTGTGCTGCCGCACGCCCAGCGCGGAGACGAGGAAGCCCAACCCGAAGCAGACGGCGGCAACGAACATCGCTTTGCGCGGGCCGACGCGCTCCATCCATCTGCCGAACATTGCGGCCGATGCGCCCAGCACTGCCAGCGCGATGCTGAATATCCAGCCCACGGTGGCCAGCGACCAGTCGCCGGGTGCGGATTCGGTGATGCCGAGGATTTTCGTCAGCGGGGCGTTGAAAACGGAATAGGCGTAAATCTGCCCGATGGAAAGGTGTACCGCCAGCGCGGCGGGCGGCACCAGCCAGCGGTTGAAGTCGGCCGGCGCTACGGTGTTTGCTTTATCTAAGAAGGACATGAGAACGGACGCATATGGGAAGTTAATAAAGAAGAGGCCGTCTGAAAAGCATGAAAAGCATTTTTCAGACGGCCTTATTCTAACCAAATTTAACGCAGGTCAAGATGAAATATCTTGACTTTCAAAATGACTGAATTTTGTTTGCCCGACAACGGCAGCGGATGGGCGGGAAGACGCTGTTTTTCCGCTTATCGGCCTTATCCGCCTATCACGACGGCCTGCGCGCCGGCGGCCAGCCATGCGCTGCGGAAGGCGGCAGCCGTTTCGGCGGGCGCGGCCACGGCCAGCGGTACGGCGCAGCCTTCGCCCAAGGCTTCGAGTACGGCCTGTGCGTCCGAACCGTCCGCCATGCGCCACAACAAGACATCGGTTGCCGGATATGCCGCCGCCGTGCGGTATTCGTTTGCGTCCGTCACCTCTACCCATACGCTTTCGGCCTGCGGCGGCCTGCCGGAGGTTTGCAGTGCGCCGACGGGCAACAAAATATTCGCCTCCTGCGGCAAGGCCGACGCATACGGCACGACGCGGTATGCGCCCATGCCGTTTTCGCCGCAAAGCGCGCCGTCGGCGGAGAGTGCCAGTTCGGTCGGCACGGACAGGGCTTTGAGCAGCGGGCCGTTGGCGGGCAGCATGGGGGAAACGGTGAAGTCGCCCGCTTTCTGCCAAGACCATGCCTGGCCTTCGCGCGCCTGTATGCCGCCCGACCATTGGTCTGCCGCCACGCGGTAAAAACGCAGGCGGACGCGGGCGTGTTCGTAGGAATGGACGCGGCACAGCCACGGCACGGCGGCATGGATGCGGATGCCGAGTTCTTCTTCGAATTCGCGTTGCAGCGCGGCGGTTTCGCTCTCGCCAGCCTCGACCTTGCCGCCGGCAAATTCCCAATAGCCGGCATAAGGCTTGCCCGCCGGACGGGAAGACAGCAGGTATTCGCCTTGGCCGTTCAGGATGATGCCGGCGACGACGTGAAGCAACGGGCGGGAATCGGTTGTGCTCATATCGCTCTGTTCCTTGTCAAATGGTTTTCGTCAAATGGTTTTCAGACGGCCTCAAAGGATGAGGGGGCCGTCTGAAAAGCAGGTTGGGATGTTTGTCCGGCGTTTAATGCGCCCCTTTTTGCATCAGCAGGCCGATTTTACCGTTTTCGGATTGTCCGATGTCGGGCAGGATGTCGTCGCCGGTAAACGGTTCGCCGTCGTTTCCCACGCTGCGCAAGTAATAATGCGCGTCGCCGCTGCGTTCGTAATAAAACAATCGAAACGGCTCGGAACTCAAAGGCGTGCTACTTGTATCGTATATAAATATCGGCTTGTTCGGCTGGGATTTTTGGAGCTGCTCCAGTGATTCAGGATAAGCGCCGTGTTGCAGGCGGTAGAATTCGACTTCGGAAACCAAAGTAGACAAAGTATTGACCGCCAGTTGCCGTCTCATTTCGTCGTACACGCCTCCGCGCTGGACAAAGCCGAAATAAAACAATGCGCCGTATATTGCAACGGTGCATAACATTCCTGCGGAGGCAATGAGGGCAACGATTTTTGCGCCGCGTTTGCGCCGTTCCAAGGTGCCCCAAATCAAAGCCGCCAAGCCGAAAGGCAGGCCGAGCAGGGGGATGAAGGAGACGGCGGCCAAAATGTAGGCGGCTATGTGGATTTTGACCCGCGGTGCGGAAGGGGCGGTATTGTCGGTATTTTCTATCATGATGTTTCCGAATATGGGTTTTGAGGCCGTCTGAAAACGCTGCATCGCATCAGCGGGTATTTTCAGACGGCCTTTTCTGTTTTATCCGCGCTGTTTGGCGATGTCGGGCGTATCGACGGCTACGTCGGCATTTTGCGCGCGATGGCGTAGGGCGTGGTCGATAAGCACGAGCGCGAGCATGGCTTCGGCGATGGGGACGGCGCGCAGGCCGACGCAGGGGTCATGTCTGCCGTGGGTGGCGAGTTCGACGGGGTTGCCGTTGATGTCGATGCTTCGGCGCGGGGTGGCGATGGAACTGGTGGGTTTGATGGCGATGTTGACGTGGATATCTTGTCCGGTGCTGATACCGCCGAGGATACCGCCTGAGTGGTTGGACAGGAAGCCTTGCGGGGTGAGTTCGTCGCCGTGTTCGCTACCGCGTTGGACGACGCTGCCGAAGCCCGCGCCGATTTCCACGCCTTTGACAGCGTTGATGCCCATCATGGCGTAGGCGATTTCGGCATCGAGGCGGTCGAAAACGGGTTCGCCCAAGCCGACGGGGACGTTGGCCGCTTCGATATGCAGTTTCGCGCCGACGGAATCCAACGATTTGCGCACGCTGTCCATATAGCTTTCCAGCTCGGCGATTTGGCTTTGGTTGGCGGCGAAGAAGGGGTTTTGGGAAATGTGTTCGTAGCCTTCAAACTGAATTTCTTTATTGCCGACTTGGGTGACGTAGGCGGTGATTTCCGTGCCGAATTTTTCTTTCAGCCATTTTTTGGCAACGGCTCCGGCGGCAACGCGGGCGGCTGTTTCGCGGGCAGAGCTCCTGCCGCCGCCGCGGTAGTCGCGCGTGCCGTATTTGTGCCAGTAGGTATAGTCGGCATGGCCGGGACGGAAGCTGGTGGCGATGTTGCCGTAGTCTTTGCTGCGTTGGTCGGTATTGCGGATTAAGAGGGCGATGGGTGTGCCTGTGGTTTTGCCTTCGAAAACGCCGGAGAGGATTTCGACTTGGTCGGTTTCGCGGCGTTGGGTAACGTGGCGGCTGGTGCCGGGTTTGCGCCGGTCGAGGTCGGCTTGGATGTCTGATTCGGTTAAGGCCAGTCCGGGCGGGCAGCCGTCGATGATGCAGCCCAAACCTGCGCCGTGGCTTTCGCCGAAGGTGGTAACGGTGAAGAGTTGTCCGAAAGTGTTGCCTGCCATTGTCCGTCCTTTATGTGGTTTTGATGTGGTTTTGCGTGCCGTCAAACGGTGCGGATTTTAGCATAGGCAAACATCGGGAGGCCGTCTGAAAACATGTATTTCTTTATGATCCTTTAAAAGGATTTTTGCTTCCTAAGCCCTATTGAAATTTACAGCCCAATTTATGTTCTATTTTTATTAAAGCATAGGGCATGCTCGAGATTCTAACACAATGTTCAGTAATTACAATTCTATACTTTTTCGTAAAGGTATTTTTCAATTTCAATGTTTCATAACGCTTACAGTTTTTTTCCTTGCAGAAATGGAATTCATGTATTTTATATTTTATCATATCATCTAATAGGTTATATTGTGAAAGTAGGTAACTTACAAAAATATAACTAGTTACAATCCCCATAGGAATAAAAAAAATATATTTTGATGTGTATTTATTTTCATTATTTTTTCTATTTTCCCATGCATTTATAATTATAAAAATAGTGTATGAAAAATAATAAAGGGGTAGTAGTGCTATAAATATACTTACGAATGCCTCTTCATCTAAAGCCATTAAAGATAATAGAATAACGTTAGATGTAATATAATTTAGTGTGAAAATATTTAGTTTCATAGTATCCCCTTATTGGTGGCAGGAGCATTTTGAGTTGATAAAAGAATCAAGGCTATCATACCAAACAGCAATATTTGCCATATTTATGCCTCGTAGGATGCGGTGTTTTCAGACGGCCTCAAAAAGTGCGCGCTCAGGCGGGTCGGGCGGAGTCGCAGGGCAGATCGGGCAGGCTGCCGACGGTGAGGTTGAGGTTGTGGAAGGCGGCCAGCGAGCTCCTGTGGCCGATGCTGATGATGATGCTGTCGGGCAGGCGGTTGCGGATTAAGGTGTAGAGCATGGCTTCGGTCGGTTCGTCCAGCGCGGAGGTGGCTTCGTCGAGCAGGATGAGCTGCGGGGCGGCCAGCAGGATGCGGGCGAAGGCGATGCGCTGGAGTTCGCCGGGGGAGAGGCGTTGCTGCCAGTTGTCGGCGGTGTCGAGCAGCGGTTCGAGGTGTCCGAGGCGGCATTCGCGCAGGGCGGCGGCGACGTTTTGCGGGTCGGCGGCGATGTCGGGGTAGCAGACGGATTGCAGCAGCGTGCCTTGCGGCATATAGGGTTTTTGCGGGACGAACAGGGTGCGGCTGCGCGGCGGGCGGCTGATTTTCCCGCTGCTGCCGAAAGGCCACAGTCCGGCCAGTGTGCGCAGCAGGGAGGTTTTGCCGCAGCCGCTGGGGCCTTGGATCAGCAGTGAGTCGCCGCATTCGGCGCGGAAGCTGATGCCGGAGAGCAGGGTGTCGCCGTTGTTGCGCTTCAAGCCGACGTTTTCCAGTATCAGGCCGTCTGAAATTTCTTCTTCCTGCGGCCGTTCGGCGGTTTGCGGTGCGTCGAGGTAGTCCATAAAGCCGCTCAAGCGGTCGAGCCGGGCGCGGTAGACGGTGAAGTCTTTGTAGAAATTGCGGAAGAAGGACATCGATTTTTGCAGGCGGGCGAAGGATTGGACGGTTTGTTGGACGTCGCCGATTTTGATTTGTCCGGCAAACAGGCGCGGGGCCTGCAGCATCAGCGGCAGAAGCTGCATGATTTGGCTGAAGACGTCGTTAAACCCGCTGAGGCCGATGCTTTGCCGCGCGATGCGCCAGCGGTTGCGGACGATGGCGCGGAAGCGTTCTTTGAGCTGTTTTTCTTCCTGCCATTCGCCGTTGTAGAAGGCGATGCTTTCGGAATGGTCGCGGATGCGGACGAGGGAGTAGCGGTAGTCGCCGTTGAGGTGTTCGTTTTCATAATTGGAACGGATCAGCGGTTTGCCTATCCACATGGCCAGCGCGGTGGCGGCGAGGATGGCGATGTAGACGAGGAAGACGATGCCGTGCGGGATTTCAAAGCCGAACACCGGCAGGATGCCCGCCAGCCCCCACAGGACGATGGTGAATTCGATGGTGGAGACGATTGAATTGAGCATGCCGCGCAGGAAGGTGATGGTGGAAACGATGAAGTCCTGCGCGTCCATCTGGATACGCTGGTCGATGTTGTCGGGCGCGTCGCGCCGCATTTGGAGGCGGTAGTAGTTTTTCCGTGCCAGCCAGTTTTCGGTCAGCACGCGGTTGAGCTGCTCCGACCATTTGATGGCCAGGGCTTGGTCGAGGAAGTCGTTGATAATCAGGTTTACCGAACGGATCATCATTAAGGCGGCGTTAATCAATACCGCCTTCCAAAATACGTCGGCCAGCCTGTCCTGCATCGCGCTGTACGCGCTGCTGTTCAAAAACGTATTGAGCACATACAGTCGGATTTCGGTCAGCAGCAGGACAATCATCAGCAGCGATACCGCCAGCGTCTGCAGCGCGCCGCGCCTGCCCATGCACGGCTTCAATACCTGCCAAAACTCGCGGCCGAAACGGCTGCGGCCGATAAGGAACACCGCGCATACGGCTATCGAAACGACACCGAGCAGGGTTTGCAGCAGCCACAACGGTGTGGCACTCAATTCGGCCTGCCATTTCTGGATGGCGGCGACCGGTTGGATCAGGCCGCCGATGGCGGGCATTAGTTCGGCAAGACGGGCGGATTCTATGTTCATGGGGAAAAGGGAGGCCGTCTGAAAAGTCATCTGTCGATGCCAAACCTTTTTCAGACGGCCTGATGTGTGCTGAAAGGGGCGCAATGATAAATTATCTTATTTGGTGGCGACAAGTGTTCCATTAAAATTTTTTAGGATAAAAAAGAATTGCTTAGATGGCTTGAGAAACAAAATTACAACATATCCGGTTAATTTTTGTAAGTAATCGGATATTTTGTTTTAAGGTTTTCCGGGTTTGTCGGATAATGCACACCCTTATCATTTTCTTTTATTTTCCTTTGCAAACCTTGAGTTATAGGGTAACAATATGAATCAGAGATTAGCCATCCTCCCCTTGATGATTGCCGCCGCATTTGCCTGTGCCGATGATAATGTTTCCGAACAGTCGGGCCGGTTGCAGGACGTGGAAGTCCGCGCCGACGCCAAACGCGTCAAAGCCGCCCGTTCTTACTCCATCACCAGCGACGGCGACTTGCGCGACCGCGTGAACTTGGGCGTATTGGGCAAAGCCAACGCCTTTACCGCGCCGATTACCGTCGTCAATTACGACGAACAAGCCCTCAACAACACTGAAGCGCGCACTTTGGTGGATGCCGTAGCGAAAAAAGATGCTTCCGTTTGGCAGTTCGGCGGCGAAAGCAACACGCTGACCGGCCTGTATTTCCGCGGTTATCAGCTTGATGCACGCCAATTCAGCGTCAACGGTTTGGCAGGCATGTACGGCACGCAAGGCACAGCCAGCGTGCAAGTCGGCTCCGCACAACTGATTAAAGGCGCGTCCACCGCCGTAAACGGCATGGACCCCGAAGGCGCGGTATCCGGTTCCGTCAATATCGAAACCAAAAAAGCCGCCGATGAAGGCAACCGCAAAATCGGTTTGGGCTGGTTCAGCAACAACCGTGCCCAAGGCACATTCGATTTAGGCCAACGCTTCGGTGAAAACAAAGAATTCGGCGTACGCGCCAACGGCAAACTGCGCCACGGCGACACCCCGCGCCACGGTTACAGTGAAGACAACAAAGAATTTGCCTTGAATGCCGATTATCGCGGCGAAAAATTGCGCGTGGCGTTCGACTCCATCTACGCAAAACGTAAAACCAACGGCGGCCGCGCGCGTATGCAGGATATTCAAAATGCCAACGGCCGCTTGTTTGACGCACCTGAAGGCAAAGTGAATTTGGCGCCGAGCTGGCAGGCTCAAAATACGCGCGGTCAAACGAATATGCTGACCTTCGAATGGGATGCGTTTGAAAATGCCCAAATTACAGGCGGTATCGGCTACAACAATGCACGTTATTACGGTAATTTTGCCTCTCCTACCGTCACAAGCAGCGGTTTGACCTACAATTCAGGTCGCGCGCGTTTGACCGACCAGCGTTTCAAAACGCTCAGTATGAATCTGACTGCGCGCGGCGAATTTGAAACCGGTCCGGTGAGCCACAACTGGAGTGCCGCATTTGACCGTATCGACCGCAAACGTACTACTTATCAAGGCGCACGCCAGACTCAAAACCGCGTTATTAATCCGAGCCTTGATATTCCGACTCAATTAGCGAAATTGGATTCCAACTTAGGCAGCGCTTGGAGCCCAACCCCTTCATTGGATACCGTGATTAAAGTAAACAGTTTGGCAGTATCTGACACGCTTGGTTTTGCCGACAATAAATACCGACTCACTTTGGGCGGGCGTTTCCAAGCCGTCGATCAGAAAAACAAATTAAACGGCCGCAAAGCGGATGCGAACCGTTTCAGCCCGATGTTGATGGCGGCATGGGTTCCGAAGCCTGATTTGGTGGTTTACGGAAACTATATGGAAGATTTGGAGCCGTCCGACATCCGTACCGATGACGACGGTCATGTAACGATGGCTGATCCGCGCGTCAGCCGTCAGTTTGAAGTCGGCGTGCGCAAAAACTGGGGCGACTTTGTCACGACGCTGAACGCGTTTCAAATCAAACGCCCGGGTTACTGGCTCGGCAAAACGACTTCAGGTACTGACTTCGCAACGCGCAAAAATACAGGCTTGGCTTATAGCGGTTCCGAGCAAGGCATGGAGCGCAGCCGCGGTATAGAGTTCAATACCTATGCCAACTTGTTGAACAAAACCTTGCGTCCGACTTTCGGTCTGATGTATCTGCAATCAACCGTAAAAGATTATCCGAATTTCGCCGACAATTTGGTTAACGGCGTACAAGTCGCCAACCCGCGCGTGATTGCCAAAGCGGGCGTGGAATGGGATACCCCGTTTGCCAAAGGCCTGACGCTGAACGGCGGCGTGCAGTATTTCGGCAAGTCTTATCAAGACACGCAAAAACAATACGCCTTCCCGTCCTATACCTTGGTTGACGTAGGCGCGCGCTACAAAACCAAACTGGGTAAAAATACCCTGACCGTCAGCAGCGCGGTGGAAAACCTGTTCAACAAAAACTATTGGCAGGTACAGCGCGGCCAATACGACCGCAGCTTCGCCGTCGTCGGTATGCCGCGCACTTACTGGTTGAAAGCGGAATTGGATTTCTAAACCGCCGGTAATTTGTTTGTATTGAGGCCGTCTGAAAATAAAGTTTCAGACGGCCTCTTTGTTCATTGCCGCTTATTGCCTAATGAAGGACTTCCATGCCGTCATTTCCGCTGCTAGAGGATCGGCCTGCGGCAGCCTTCAGGTGTTCCCGAAAATCCGCGACACGGATTTCCCGCCTGCGCGGGAATGACGTTCAACGGCAGATTCGGTATCAAAAATTCAGTGAATAGGCGATATATAGTGGATTAAATTTAAATCAGGACAAGGCGGCAAGCCGCAGACAGTACAAATAGTACGGCAAGGTGAGCCAACGCTGTACTGATTTAAATTTAATTCACTATACATCTCCCGTCCGTACAACAACCGGCAGGATTTCTCAACCGCCGGCAGTTTGTATTGAGGCCGTCTGAAAACATGCTTTCAGACGGCCTTTTTGTCGTTTTACCTGTTGTCGGACGGATTAGGGTTTGCGCGCCAGCATGGTGACGAATTTGAGCCTGATGGGGTTGCCCGCTTCGTCGGTGGCGTGCATGTTGCCCGGCTCTTCGCGGTACTCGGCCAGTTCCCAGCCTTGGTAGTAGTCGCGCAGTTCGTTTTCCTTGAAGGTGAAGGAGAAGGGCATGGGGCAGGGGTAGTCGTCGGTATTCATGGCGGAGACGATCAGGTTGTAGCCGCCGCGCGCGGTGTTCTGCTGCATGTTGGCGATGATGTCGGGTACGCGGCCGGCTTGGAGGAACATGAAGACGACGGTGGCGACGATGAAGTCGTAGGGTTCGTCGAGGGCGGCGGCGTTGATGTCGTAGCCCGCGATTTGCAGCGGCAGGTTTTCTTGCGCGGCAAGGTCGGAGAGGGCGTAGAGCGGGTTGGGGTTTTGATCGACGGCGGTTACGTCGTAGCCTTTGAGGGCGAGGTAGAGCGCGTTGCGCCCTTGCCCGCAGCCGAGGTCCAGCGTTTTACCTGGCGGGACGGTGGCGGTTGCGGCTTTGACGGCGGAGTGGGTGGCTGTCATGCCGTATTTTTTGCGGAAATAATCGGCTTTGTCGCAGTGGAATTCGAGTTGCACGCGCAAGTCTTCGCCGAGGGGTTCGATTTTGTGCCACTGCTGCGGCTCGATGGTGTGGACGCCGCTATCGGGCGAAAGTTCTTGTTCGGACAGGATGTTGTCGTGTTCGTCCAAACCGTAAAATTTCAGACGGCCTTCCAAGACGTGCAGTTTGCCCCAAGTGCCTTCCTGCGTGTTGTGGCGGGAAAGGAAGGCGGCGGGGATGGTGTCGGCCGTCCAGACGGGCATTTGTTTGTAGCAGGTTAAGTCGTTGTTCATGATGGGCCTTTCGTTTGCGGTGGTTGAAGGGGCGGCAGGGCGTTTCAGACGGCCTGTTTATTTTTTCCAGTAGTCGGGTGTGAAGAGGATAAAGACGGTGAAGATTTCCAGCCGGCCGAGCAGCATGACGGCGGCGCACATCCATTTTTGCAGGCCGCTTAATGCGGCGTAGTTGTCGGCGGGGCCGACCGCGCCCAGTCCGGGGCCGGCGTTGGTGATGCAGGCGATGGTAGCGGAGAGGGCGGTGATGAAGTCCATGCCGCTGGCCAGCAGCCCCAGCGTGAAGATGACGACGGTCATGAAGTAGACGAAGATAAACGCCATCACGGCCATGGCGGTGCGGTCGGAGATGGAGCGGCGGTTGAGTTTTACCGTCCGCACGGCGTTGGGGTGCAGCAGCAGGGAGACTTCGCGCAGGCTGAATTTGGCCAGCACCAGCGCGCGGGCCATTTTGATGCCGCCGCCCATCGAGCCGGTATTGGCCAATACGTTGGATAAAAAGAACATCCACAGGGTAACCAGCAGCGGCCAGGTGGCGAAATCGGCGTTGGCAAAACCGTTAGCCAGGCCGATGGAAACGAAGTTGAAGCCGACGTAGCGCAGGGCTTCCAAAGGGGTGTAGTAGCCCTGTTGCCACATGTATACGCTGGCGGCGGCGATGCTGGCGGCAAGGATGGTGAGCATGGCGCGGGCTTCTTCGTCGCGCCAGTAGGGTTTGGGCGATTTTTCCCGCGCCATGGCGAAGTGGCTGGCGAAATTGACCGCGCCCAACATGGTGGCGGCGATCAGCACGGCTTCGATGGCGGGTGAGTCGAAGAAGGCGATGCTGGCATCGTGGGTGGAGAAGCCGCCGAGGGAAAAGGCGGACATGGCGTGGCATACCGCGTCAAACCAACCCATGCCTGCCCATTTCAAACCCATGCAGGTGAGCAGGGTGAAGTTCAGGTATACCAGCCAGAGGCGTTTGGCTGTTTGTGAAATGCGCGGTGCCATTTTACTGTCTTTGTCGATGCCGGGGATTTCGGCTTTGAACAGTTGCGTGCCGCCCACGCCCAACATGGGCAGGATGGCGACGGCCAGGACGATGATGCCCATGCCGCCCAGCCAGTTCATCATGTGCCGCCAGAAATTGAGCGACGGGGCGAGCGTGTCGAGGCTGGATATGACGGTGGCGCCGGTGGTGGTCAGGCCGCTGACTGCTTCAAAGAAAGCATCGGTGTAGCCGATGTTGGGGAAATAGAGGTAAAAGGGCAGGGCGGAGATGGCGGCAAAGCCTAGCCAGAGGAGGAATACCAGTGTGAAGCCGTCGCGCGGGCGCAGTTCGCGGTCGTGTTTGCGGGTGGCCGCCCAGACGGCGGTCGAACCGGCCAGCGTGGCCAGTGCGGTTCCGGCGAAGGCGTTGAAGGCGGAATCGTGGTAGAGGTAGGACACCAGCGTGGGGACGAGCAGCAGGACGGCGTAGAGCGCGGCGAGCTTGGACAATACGTGGACGATCGGAGCGATTTTATACATGGCTGTGTTTTCGTTTTTGCGGGCGCGGGGCTGTTTTTCAGACGGCCTCAACCGAAAAAGCCCACTTTTACCTGAATCAGTTTTTCCAGTTCGCGTACCACGCGGCGGCGGGACACGAAGAAAATCAGATGGTCGCCGTCTTGCAGTTTTTCGTCGCCCTTATGTCCCATCGTTACTTCTTCGCCGCGCACCAGTGCGGCAAAATGGCAGCCCGACGGCCATTTGACTTCGGACACGCGGCGGCCGACCAGGGCGGAGGTTTCGGGCGTGCCGTGGACGATGACTTCCACCGCCTCGGCATGGCCGCGCCGCAACGGGTGAACCGCCGCGACATCGCCTAAGCGGATGTGGGTGAGGATGTTGCCGATGGTCATCATGTGCGGGGAAACCACGATGTCTATCTGGTTGCCCTCCAGCAAATCCACATAGCGCGAACGGTTGATGATGGTGATGACCCGTTTCGCACCCAAATCTTTGGCCAAGAGGCTGGCCATGATGTTATTTTCGTCGTCGTTGGTTAAGGCGAGAAATACGTCGATTTCGTCGATGTATTCGTGCGACAGCAGGTTTTCGTCGGTGGCGGAACCTTGCAATACCAGGCTGGAATCGAGATTTTCCGCCAGCCATTCGGCGCGGTTGGGGTTGTGCTCGATGATTTTGATGTCGTAGAGGTTTTCCACCTGCTTGGCCAGGCGGTAGCCGATATTGCCGCCGCCGGCAATCATCACGCGGCGGGTGCGCTGTTCCAGCGGCCGCAGTTCGCGCATCACGGTTTTGACGTGGCGGCTGTCGGCGAGGAAGAATACTTCGTCGCCTTCGATAATCACCGTTTCCGCCGTCGGTACAATCAGGCGGTTGTTGCGGTAAATCGCGCAGATTTGGCAGTCCACGCCGTCGGGCAGGTGTTTGCCCACCAAAGAAATCGGCTGATTGACCAAAAGCCCGCCGTTGTGCGCCTGCACCACGGCCATCCGCGCCTTGTCGTCGGCAAAACGCAACACCTGCAATGCGCTGGTGTAGCTCAACAGCGAAGCCATGCGCTCGGTAACCAGCTGTTCGGGGTGGATGGAATCGGTAACGGCAAAGGCCTCCAATACGAGGCGTTCTTCCTCGTTGCCGAATTCCAGATAATCACTCAGGCGCACGCGGGCGATGCGGTTCGGAATGTTGAACAGGTCGGCGGCAATCCGGCAGGCGGCCAGGTTGGTTTCGTCGTGCCGCGTCAGGGCCAGCAGCATGTCGCAGTCGTCCGCGCCCGCCGATTGCAGGATGCTGGGCGATGCGCCGTTGCCGACGATGGTTTGCACATCTAGCCGCGTGCCGATGTTGCGCAGCGCGTTTTCGTCGGTATCGATGATGGTTACGTCGTTGTTGGGCATGGCCGCCAGATTCTGCGCCACGGTGGAACCGACCTGGCCGCTGCCGAGAATGATGATTTTCACGTTGTCCGCTCTGCCGGAAAAAGGCGGCATTATAAACCGAAACGGCAGACAGGGCTGCAACGGCGGGCTGCCGTTTTTCAGACGGCCTTCGGGATATTGTGGAATATTGTGTAAAAAAGAAAAAGCCAAGTTTGAAAACTTGGCTTTTTGAATTTGGCTCCCCGACCTGGGCTCGAACCAGGGACCTGCGGATTAACAGTCCGTCGCTCTACCGACTGAGCTATCGGGGAAGAAAGGCGGCATTATATCTCTAATTCCAATTTTGTCAATTCATTGCGGCGGAAAATGTATCAGGCCCGCTTTAAGTTCATCAATTTTCAGTAGATTTGGCCGGGCATATGCGGGCAAAATAGCGCGGCAGCGGGCGGTTTCCGCCGCTTTGGTGGAAAAAGGCATCCAAAATGCGGCGGTATTGCCCGAGTTCTTCGGCCGAAGCGGGGCGGTATCCGGCGGAAACGGCAAAATGGCGCGCCAGTATTTCCGCCTGCTGTTCCATATTCAGTTCGGCAAAACTGCCGATGCGGCCGAGGGCGGGGCAGTGGTAGGCGCGGCGGTCGAGGTAGCCGCCCCGCATCCACAAAAGCAGTCCGCCCAGCCAGGTTTGGAAACCGTGCTGCCATTGCCAGACGTGGGTCAGTTCGTGTATCAGCCAGATTTGGTAGGGCGTGCCGGCTTGGGAAAAATCGTCCAGATAATGCGGCGCAGGGTAGTATATTGACCCGTTGGGGGAAACGGCGGCCGTCAGCCATTTCGGTGCGCGGCAGATGCGGACGGCGGCGTAGTCGAGGTGGTTGCCGAATACGCTTCGGGCAAGGCGGGTTTCTCCGTCGGTCAGGCGGCGGGATTCGGGCATGGCGCGTTCCTTGTTTGCGGGCGGGCAGGGCGGTTTGGCCAGCGGCTGTGTGCAGGCCGTTGCCAAGAAGGGTTCTTTTTCCGACAATAGCGTCTGTTTTGCGGCAGGCCGTCTGAAAAACGGTTTCCGATTGTTTGCGAATGTTTTCAGACGGCCTGACATTGTACCTTTTATTAAATCAAAATGACCGACAGCAAATCTCTTTCGTTGGCCGTAGTCGGCCACACCAATACAGGTAAAACTTCGCTGCTGCGCACATTGCTGCGCGACGGCGGTTTCGGCGAGGTGGCCGATGCGTCCGCCACCACGCGCCATGTCGAACGGGCGGCAGTGTACGACGACGGCGGCACGTTGCTTTATTTGTACGATACGCCCGGGCTGGAAGACGCGGGCGGCGTGTTGGACTGGTTGGAAGCGAACACTTCGCCGCGCGAAGACGGCGTAGACCGCCTGCAGGCCTTCCTCGCCTCGCCAGCGGCCGCGGGGGAATTCGGGCAGGAGGCGAAAGTGTTGCGCCAGCTGCTGCAAAGCGACTCCGCCCTTTACGTTATCGATGCGCGCGAGCCGGTGTTGAACAAATATAAAGACGAGCTGACCGTATTGTCGTGGTGCGCCAAACCGCTGATGCCGGTGTTTAATTTCACCTCCGGCGGCGGCCTTTCGGCTTGGACGGATATGTTGGCGCGGCGCGGTTTGCACGTTTGCAGCAGCTTCGACACGGTGGCTTTCGATTTCGACGGCGAAATCCGCCTGTGGCAAAACCTGGCCACCATGCTGCCCGACGACGGCATGCTCCGCCGCCTCATTAGCTGGCGGCAGGACGAATGGCGGCGTTTGGACGGTGCGGCGCGTGAGGCTGTCGCCTCCTTCCTGCTGGATGCGGCCGCCTGCCGTCGGGAGTGTGCCGAAGGCAGCGATACCGCGCCCGTGCTGGAGGAAATGCAGGCGGCGGTCAGACAGGCCGAACGCCGGCTGCAATCGCATTTGCTTGAGCTTTACCGTTTTTATTACAGCGAGATAGACAACGACGGCGGTTGGGCGTTGAGCGCGTTCAGCCAAGATCCGTTCGACGGCGATTTGCTGAAAGAATACGGCATCCGCACCGGAACGGGCGCGGCGGCGGGCGCGCTGATCGGCATGGGGATAGATTTGGCCACGCTCGGCGGTTCGCTCGGGCTGGGCGCCGCCCTAGGCGGCCTGATAGGCGGCGTGTTGCCGAATATGGGCGATTTGTCCGACAAAATCAGCGGCAGGCAAACACTGCATATCGATTCCGCCACGCTGACCCTGCTGGCCGCCCGCGCCCTCGACCTGCTGCACGCGCTGCAAACGCGCGGCCATGCGGCGCAAAGCCCGGTGGTGTTGCAAAGCGGCAAAACGCCGTGGCCGGCCGACAAACTGCCGGCAGAATTGAACCGCGCCCGCCGCCATCCCGATTGGTCGCTGCTCAACGGCGGTTCGGAAATGTCGGCCGAACGCCGCGAGTGCGCACGCACGTTGGCCGAACGCCTCAAAAACGCAAAAACGGCTTGAGGCCGTCTGAAAAGCCGCTTTATCCGTTTTCAGACGGCCTCAGGCCGTTTTCCGTATGTTCAGGCCGTCTGAAAACGGTATAATTCGCCGTTTTCCCCTTTGAGATTTTCTTTTTTAAAGCAGAACCATGATACAAGAACACTATCATCCGTCGCTCATCGAGCCTGAGGCGCAGAAAAAATGGGTCGACGCCCGTATTTTCAACGTCTCCGAAGACGCTTCCAAACCCAAATACTACTGTCTCTCCATGTTCCCCTACCCCAGCGGCAAGCTGCACATGGGGCATGTGCGCAACTACACCATCGGCGACGTATTGAGCCGCTTCAAACTCTTAAACGGCTTCAACGTCATGCAGCCTATGGGTTGGGACGCGTTCGGCATGCCGGCGGAAAACGCGGCGATGAAAAACAACGTCGCCCCCGCCGCTTGGACCTACGACAACATCGAATACATGAAAACCCAGCTCAAAAGCCTGGGTTTTGCGATTGACTGGGAGCGCGAAGTCGCCACCTGCAAACCCGAATACTACCGCTGGGAGCAATGGCTGTTTACCAAGCTGTTTGAAAAAGGCATCGTCTATCGCAAAAACGGTACGGTGAACTGGGACCCTGTCGACCAAACCGTCCTTGCCAACGAGCAAGTCATCGACGGGCGCGGCTGGCGTTCGGGCGCGTTGATCGAAAAACGCGAAATCCCGATGTATTACTTCAAAATCACGGATTACGCCGAAGAACTGCTCAACGATTTGGACAAGCTGGAACACTGGCCGGAACAAGTCAAAACCATGCAGCGCAACTGGATCGGCAAATCTCGCGGTATGACCGTGCGCTTCGCCGTTTCAGACGACAGCAAACAAGGCTTGGAAGGCGATTACGCGAAATTCCTGCAAGTTTATACCACCCGCCCCGACACGCTGATGGGCGCGACTTATGTTGCCGTTGCCGCCGAGCATCCGCTGGCAACCGCCGCAGCCGCCGACAAACCCGAATTGCAGGCATTTATCGCCGAATGCAAAGCGGGTTCCGTTGCCGAAGCCGACATGGCGACGATGGAGAAAAAAGGCGTGCCGACCGGCCGCTACGTCGTCAACCCGCTCAACGGCGACAAGCTGGAAGTGTGGATTGCCAACTATGTATTGTGGGGCTACGGCGACGGCGCAGTGATGGCGGTTCCGGCGCACGACGAACGCGATTTCGAGTTCGCCACCAAATACAGCCTGCCGAAAAAACAAGTCATTGCCGTCGGCGATAGCGCATTCGATGCGAACCAATGGCAAGAATGGTACGGCGACAAAGAAAACGGCGTATTGGTCAACAGCGGCGACTTGGACGGCATGAGTTTTCAGACGGCCTTCGACGCCATCGCCGCCAAGCTGCAAAGCCAAGACGCAGGCGAACCGAAAACCCAATACCGCCTGCGCGACTGGGGTATTTCGCGCCAACGCTACTGGGGCTGCCCGATTCCCATCGTCCATTGCGAAAAATGCGGCGACGTCCCCGTCCCCGCCGACCAACTGCCCGTCGTCTTGCCTGAAAACGTCGTGCCCGACGGCATGGGTTCGCCTTTGGCAAAAATGCCCGAGTTTTATGAAACCACCTGCCCATCATGCGGCGGCGCGGCAAAACGCGAAACCGACACCATGGACACCTTCATGGAGTCAAGCTGGTATTTCTTCCGCTATATGTCGCCCAAGTTCGCAGAAGGCATGGTATCGACTGAAGCCGCGAAATACTGGGGCGCGGTCGACCAATACATCGGCGGTATCGAACACGCGATTTTGCACCTCTTATACGCGCGTTTCTTCACCAAACTGATGCGCGACGAAGGTTTGGTCAATGTTGACGAACCGTTTGAACGCCTGCTCACGCAAGGCATGGTCGTCTGCGAAACCTACTACCGCGAAAACGCCAACGGCAGCAAAGACTGGATCAACCCCGCCGATGTCGAATTGACTTTCGACGACAAAGGCCGCCCCGTTTCCGCCGTCCTCAAAGCCGACGGTTTGCCTGTCGTCATCAGCGGCACGGAAAAAATGTCCAAGTCCAAAAACAACGGCGTCGATCCGCAAGAACTGATTAACGCCTACGGCGCGGACACCGCCCGCCTGTTTATGATGTTCGCCGCACCGCCCGAACAGTCCCTCGAATGGAGCGACAGCGGCGTCGAAGGCGCACACCGCTTCCTGCGCCGTCTGTGGCGTACCGTTTACGAATACCTGAAACAGGGCGGCGCGGTCAAAGCGTTTGCAGGTAACCAAGACGGTTTATCTAAAGAACTCAAAGACCTGCGCCACAAACTGCATTCCACCATCGCCAAAGTCAGCGACGACTACGGCCGCCGCCAGCAGTTCAACACCGCCATCGCCGCCGTGATGGAACTGCTCAACCAATACGACAAAACCGACACCGGCGGCGAACAAGGCCGCGCCGTCGCCCAAGAAGTATTGGAAACCGCCGTACGCCTGTTGTGGCCGATTGTGCCGCACATCTGCGAAACCCTGTGGAGCGAATTGAACAGCGCGAAACTGTGGGAAGCAGGCTGGCCGACAGTCGACAAAGCCGCTTTGGTCAAATCCGAAATCGAAGTCATGGTTCAAGTCAACGGCAAACTGCGCGGCAAAATCACCGTCGCCGCCGACGCCTCCAAAACCGACCTCGAAGCCGCCGCACTCACCACCGAAGGCGCGGTGAAATTCATGGAAGGCAAGCCTGCGAAAAAAATCATCGTCGTGCCGGGCAGACTGGTGAACATCGTGGTGTAAAGCCCGTCGGCGCAATAAAGGCCGTCTGAAAACTTAATTCGGGTTTTTCAGACGGCCTCAATCAATCAAAACGAAGGAAACGGAAAATGGACTACACCGTCCACCCCACCGCCATTATCGACGAAGGCGCGCAAATCGGCGCGGGCAGCCGCGTTTGGCATTTCGTCCACATTTGCGGCGGCGCGAAAATCGGCAAAAACTGCTCGTTCGGCCAAAACGTGTTCGTCGGCAACAATGTAACCATCGGCGACGACTGCAAAATCCAAAACAACGTTTCCGTGTATGACAACGTTCACTTGGAAAACGGCGTATTTTGCGGCCCCAGCATGGTGTTCACCAATGTCTACAACCCCCGTTCGCTGATCGAACGCAAAAGCGAATACCGCGACACTTTGGTCAAAACCGGCGCGACGCTGGGCGCAAACTGCACCATCGTCTGCGGCACCACCATAGGCAGGTTCGCCTTTATCGGCGCAGGCGCGGTGGTCAATAAAGACGTGCCCGACTACGCCCTGATGGTCGGCGTGCCCGCCCGCCAAATCGGCTGGATGAGCGAATACGGCGAACAGCTCGAACAACTGCCGCTCACAGGCAGCGGCAAAGCCGTCTGCCCGCACAGCGGCGAAACGTATATCCTTTCAGACGGCCTCCTCAGCAAAGCCTGAGGCCGTCTGAAAAATGCCCTACCCACCATGAGAAATACCATGCAATTTATCGACCTCGCCGCCCAGCAGGCGCGCATCAAACCCCAAATCGACGCAAACATACAAAAAGTCCTCTCGCACGGCCAATATATTTTGGGGCCCGAAGTGGCCGAACTGGAAGACAAACTGGCGGCCTACTGCGGCGCGAAACACTGCATCAGCGTCGCCAACGGAACCGACGCGCTGCAAATCGCCCTGATGGCCCTAGGCGTAGGCGCGGGCGACGAAGTGATTACCCCCGGGTTTACCTACATCGCCACCGCCGAAACCGTCGCCCTGCTCGGCGCAAAACCGGTTTACGTCGATATCGTCGAACAAACCTACAACCTCGACCCCGCCAAGCTCGAAGCCGCGATTACCCCGCGCACCAAAGCCATCGTGCCCGTATCGCTCTACGGCCAGTGTGCCGATTTCGATGTGATTAACGCCATCGCCGCCCGCCACAACCTGCCCGTCATCGAAGACGCGGCGCAGAGTTTCGGCGCATCGTACAAAGGCCGAAAATCAGGCAGCCTGACCACTGTTTCCTGCACCAGCTTCTTCCCCAGCAAACCTTTGGGCTGCTACGGCGACGGCGGCGCGGTTTTTACCGACGACGACAATCTGGCCACCGTCATCCGCCAAATCGCGCGCCACGGCCAGGACCGCCGCTACCACCATATCCGCGTCGGCGTAAACAGCCGTTTGGACACGCTGCAAGCCGCCATCCTGCTGCCCAAACTGGCGATTTTGGAAGAAGAAATCGGCCTGCGCGGGCAGGTTGCCGCCGTTTACGCGCGGGAACTGGATAAAGCCGGTATCGCCGCACCGTTTGTCGAAAGCCACAATATCAGCGCGTATGCCCAATACACCGTGCGCGTGAAAAACCGCGATGCCGTTCAGACGGCCTTGAAAGCGGCAGGCATCCCGACCGCCGTCCATTATCCGATTCCGCTCAACAAGCAGCCCGCCGTCGCATCCGATGCCGTGCTGCCCGTGGGCGATTTGGTGGCTGAAGAAGTCATCAGCCTGCCGATGCACCCGTATATGACGGAGGAACAGGTGCGGCAGGTAGTCGGCGCGCTGGCACAGGCATTGTCCCGATAATCTTCCATACGCGGTTTCAGGCCGTCTGAAAACGGATATCGCTTTTTCAGACGGCCTCTGACGGCAGAAACCGTATCCTGACCCGTTCAAACCGAATAAAGCCGAAATAAGGGAAGCTGCCATGAAACCGAGTACCGCCGCAATCCTTGCCGCTTTGCTGCTCGCTGCCTGCTACAACAACGAGGCAGACGGGGAAAGGCTGAAGGCGCAGTGGCAAAAGCAGCTGGCCGCGTTGCCCGTCGGGGCGGACAGTGCGCAAATCAAGGCGTGGGCGTGGGAGAACAGGATTTTCTTAACCGCCGACCGGCAGGGTTATACCGCCGCGCGCGAATTTTTGGGCGGCGGCGATGCCGCATGTCAGAGATGGCTGGTGACTTTAACGGTCAAAACCGATGCCGAAGGCCGCGTGCTCGACAGCCAAGTCGAAAGTGCCTGCGACTGAACCGTTCAGGCCGTCTGAAAGCCCGACCGACGTTTTCAGACGGCCTCTAAACAAGGATAAAACATGAAATACAAAGACCTACGCGACTTCATCGCCATGCTCGAGCAGCAGGGCAAACTCAAGCGCGTCGCGCATCCCGTTTCCCCGCATTTGGAAATGACCGAAATCGCCGACCGCGTGCTGCGTGCCGAAGGGCCGGCGTTGTTGTTTGAAAACCCGATTAAGCCCGACAGTACGCGCTACGATTATCCTGTGTTGGCGAATCTGTTTGGTACACCTGAACGCGTGGCGATGGGCATGGGCGCGGACAGCGTGTCCAAGTTGCGCGAAATCGGGCAGACGCTGGCGTATTTGAAAGAACCCGAACCGCCCAAAGGCATCAAAGACGCGTTTTCCAAACTGCCGCTGCTGAAAGACATTTGGAGCATGGCACCGAACGTGGTGAAAAACGCGCCGTGTCAGGAAATCGTGTGGGAAGGTGAAGACGTTGATTTGTATAAACTTCCGATTCAGCATTGCTGGCCGGAAGACGTTGCGCCGCTGGTAACATGGGGCTTGACCGTAACGCGCGGTCCGCACAAAAAACGCCAAAACTTAGGCATTTACCGCCAACAACTAATCGGCAAAAACAAGCTGATCATGCGCTGGCTGTCGCATCGCGGCGGCGCGTTGGATTATCAGGAATTCCGCAAACTCAATCCCGATACGCCGTATCCCGTCGCCGTTGTGCTCGGCTGCGACCCCGCCACCATTTTGGGCGCGGTAACGCCCGTTCCCGATACCTTGAGCGAATACCAATTTGCCGGACTGCTGCGCGGTTCGCGGACGGAGCTGGTGAAATGTATCGGCAACGATTTGCAAGTGCCCGCACGCGCAGAAATCGTGCTGGAAGGCGTGATTCATCCGAACGAAACCGCGTTGGAAGGCCCATACGGCGACCACACGGGCTATTACAACGAGCAGGACCATTTCCCCGTGTTCACGGTCGAACGCATCACCATGCGCGAAAACCCGATTTACCATTCGACCTACACAGGTAAACCGCCCGATGAACCCGCCGTTTTGGGCGTGGCATTGAACGAAGTGTTCGTACCGCTCTTGCAAAAGCAGTTCCCCGAAATCACCGATTTCTACCTGCCGCCCGAAGGCTGCTCCTACCGCATGGCGGTGGTGAGCATGAAAAAACAGTACGCCGGACACGCCAAGCGCGTGATGATGGGCTGCTGGTCGTTCCTGCGCCAGTTTATGTACACCAAATTCATCATCGTGGTCGATGACGATGTGAACGTGCGCGACTGGAAAGAAGTTATCTGGGCAGTAACCACGCGCATGGACCCCGTACGCGATACCGTTTTGGTGGAAAACACGCCCATCGACTATCTCGACTTCGCCAGCCCCGTCAGCGGACTCGGCGGCAAAATGGGCTTGGATGCAACCAACAAATGGCCGGGCGAAACCGACCGCGAATGGGGACGGGTGATCCAAAAAGACCCTGCGGTTACGGCTAAAATTGATGAGATTTGGGGGGAATTGGGGTTGTAAATTCAAGTGCAGGCTGCTTTTATTGCGTAGATAACCGAGAGAAGCAGCCTGTACAGCATTTGACTGATTTAAAAGATGCTATATTAAATAAAGGGGCTGACGTAGATTAGCCCCTTGTTTAAAGCGAAGTCAGAAAAGTCAGAAATCCCAATATCACGCCGACTGCGTTGGGTATAATCAGAATCCAGTCTTTCCGGGGTTCTTTGCTCCAACCGTACAAAACCCAAATCAGACAGGATACTGCTGCAAACAGGGGTTGCCACGGCTGCGCCTTTGCCCCTTGTATATTGGCGATAATTTGGGGGATATAGGCGACAAATACGAAAATACCCATTGCCGCCCCTATACTGCCGACAACGGTATTGAATTTTGCCTTGCTTATCATGGTGGTAAGTCTCCTTTTAATATGAAAATCGAGGCGGTAGATAATATAGGCAGGCTGACTCAGCCGAGGGAACAGCCGCAGCCGCAATGATGTTCGTGGCCTTGGCCATGTTCGTCCGAATCTTCGGCAAGCAGGGCTTCGTAGTCGCCGCTTTCAATCAGGCTGACCAGTTCTGCCGGACTTTCCGCACCTTCTACCTAGTCGCAGAATCGACAGCTCTATTCTACCGCAAAATCCGTATGGTTATCAGCCATCATTTGGCCTTGGCTGCCGATGAGGTTTTTGAGGGCTCTGTTTGTTTCTTAATATATCTTAATTCTTAATGAAGAAAAGGGATGGATGCCTTATTCTGCCTGCTATTGGTTTGGACTTTGTTATCCAGCAGGCACTTATTACGTTTTTTTGTCCCGAGATTATAAACGTATCCAACCATAGCACCCGTCCAAACTCTGATTTGAAAGGAATGCCGTGAAATCATCCGCCCATATCGCCGCTGCCGTGCTGCTGTGCGCCGCTTCCCCGTTTGCCGCCGCGTTGTCGCAACCGATGGGGCAGACGGTGGAAATCGTCAATCAATGCCCGCACGACATCGCCATCCGTGCCAAAGGGCTGTTCAATCCGTGGCGCAAAGTCTTCAATCGCCGCACGCTGGAAGCAGGCGGGCGCATACAGGAAACGCAATTTTTCTGCTTGCTGTTTTCCTGTAAAATCAAGCCGCTGCCCCAATGGACATTCAGCGGCGGCGGGCAGGACGAGCTGCCATACGAAGCCGTTCTCCTCCGCAACAGGCCGTCGCCCGGCCACACGCAAGTGGTTGTCTGCCCAGAGTAAAAGCAGCCTGCACATTTGAAAGGCCGTCTGAAAACCTGATTTCAGCCTATTATCAGTCTGCTGTCTTCCGGTGTTTTCAGAAACACCGGCGGTATGTGGCAATGAAATCCGGCAGGATTCGGCAAGACGGCAGGGGCGGTTTTGCGGATTTTTGTTTGGAGGATGGCAGAGGCCGTCTGAAAGTCAAGCAGGCTTTCAGACGGCCTCTTTTTTACAGATTGCGCGGAACAAAGGCGAACAGTAGCCTGCCGTTATCTCAGGCGGACGGCGAACAGGCCGCGCAGGGCGTTAGACAGGCGGATTTCGTCGGCCTGCATGAGTCGGGCGCGGCTGATTCGGCTTTCAAAAACGCGACTTGTGCCGAGATATTGCTGCGGCTGCTGCAGGATTTGCCGCCGCATGATGCCGTCCAGAATGTCCAGCTCCAGCGGCGGGGTGTGCCATTCGCTGCCGAAACGGACAAAAACGCTGCTGCGCCCGCCTTCGAGCAGTTCGCCCGCGCGGTTGAAAAACAGGCTGTCGAACGCGCCTTGCGCTTCGGCCTGCCGCCAGCCTTGGTCTAAGGTTTCGCGGTGCGTGGTTTTGAAGCGGCGCAGGAAGTCGCGTTCGGGCAGGGCGGTGTCGGAGAGGATGACGCTTTGGTTCGGCGGCAGGTCGGACAGCGGAGCGTGGCTCAGTTGCAGGCCGTCTGAAAACAGGGCGGCTTTGACGCGGTATGCGCCTTGGCCGGGCAGTTCGGCCAGATGGCGGCGGATTTGCTGTCCGGCATCATCGGGCAGGCTGAGGTTTAGGGCGGCCGCGGCGGTTTTCAGACGGCCTAAATGGTCGTCCAACAGCGGGATGCGGCCGGCTTCGGCGCGCATGGTTTCAAACAGGCCGAATTCGGGGGAGAGTTCGGTCAGGAAGCGGGCTTTCCAGCCGCATTCGCGATATTCGCTTTCGGGGTCGCTGTCGGCCACGATGCCGGAGCCGACGCCGTAAACGGCGCGGTAGGGCGGCAGGCCGCTTTCGGGCGGCGAGGGGCTTAGTTGCAGGGTGCGGATGACGACGTTGAGCGTGCCGCCGAAGCCGAGTCCTCCCGCGCAGGGTTCGAGGTGGCCGATGCTGCCGGTGTAGAGGCCGCGCGGTTCGGTTTCGAGTGTGCCGATGATTTCCATGCTTTTGCGCTTGGGTGCGCCGGTAATGCTGCCGCAGGGGAAGGCGGCGCGGAAGATGTCGGCGGCGGACGTGCCTGCCTTTGCCTGCGCTTCGATGCGGCTGGTCATCTGCCATACGCCGCCGAAGGGGCTGACTTTGAACGGTTCGGGGACGCGCACGCCGCCGGTTTGGGCGATTTTGCCCAAGTCGTTACGCAATAAATCGACAATCATCACGTTTTCGGCACGGTTTTTCGGGTCGGATTGCAGGGCGGCGGCGCGTTCGGCATCGCGGCCGTCGTTTAAAATCGGTGCGGTGCCTTTCATGGGTTCGGTGGCAATCAGGCCGTCTGAACGGATGTTTAAGAAGAGTTCGGGTGAGAAGCAGAGCGTCCATGTTTGGTCGTTCTTTTCATCGAGCAGGCAGGCGAGCGCGGCGTAGGGGACGGGTTGGCGCAGGCGGCGGTAGAGGCGGACGGGGTCGCCGTAGGCACTCAGGTGCAGGCGGACGGTGTGGTTGATTTGGTAGCAGTCGCCGCGTGCGATGGCGGCCTGGATTTCGGCAATGTCGTTTAAATACTCAGTATGGCCGCGCGATATTTCCGGCCGTGAGATGCCGGCAGGCGAACCGTCTTCCTGTGCAGCAAGCCATTCGGCGGCATCGACGTTTTGCTTGTCGGCAAACCAGTGCAAGGTGAGGGTGCCGCTTTCGGTTGCCGGCAGGTTTTGCAGCGGCAGCCCGAAGCCGTAATCGGCGGTGAGGAAGAGGTGCAGGCCGCGCCGCCAGCCTTGCGCCAGCAGGCCGTCCAAATGGTTGAGGCCGTCTGAAAGGATGCGGTCGCTGTATTGCAGGTTTTGGAAGAGGACGGCGCGGCCGGAAACGACATCGTCGAGCAGGGCGAAATAGGGCATGGGCTTGCTGGGAAAAAAGGCGGATTATAGCTTATAAGCCGTCTGAAAAACGGAAAGGCGGGGCGTGTCGGCGGTTGATTGAGGGTTTGCTCCGGTTTGGGGCGGAAAGCGTTGCATCAGGCGGCCTAAATATGCTTAGGTATTTGTTTGTTTTTGTCAAAGAGCGTAAAATCGGGATATAGATTATTCCTGCGTCCGAATACGGGAAACCGTTCGGGCGTACTTTAAAACTTTGAAAGGACGAACCATGACCGATCATCAACTGAAACCGTTCGAGCAAGTCAATGTGGGCGAGGGTAAAGACCGCCTGCAGATTTTTGAAGAAGAGGTTTTGCAGCATCAAGGACGGGTTTCCAGTGAAGATTCCAACACTGCGCCGCTGCCCGAAAGCTATCCCTACCGCCTGCGGATGAACCGCCGCGTGTATGAAAAAGAAAAAGCCGTCCTGCAAATCGAATTGCTGAAAGTGCAAAGCTGGGTGAAAGAATCAGGCCAGCGTATCGTTAGCCTGTTTGAAGGACGCGATGCGGCAGGTAAGGGCGGCACCATCAAACGCTTTATGGAACATCTGAACCCGCGCGGCGCGCGCGTGGTGGCCTTGGAAAAACCGACCGAAACCGAACGCGGTCAATGGTATTTCCAGCGTTACATCCAAAACCTGCCCACTGCGGGCGAAATGGTGTTCTTCGACCGCTCGTGGTACAACCGCGCGGGCGTGGAACGCGTGATGGGTTTCTGCGAACCGCAAGAATACCTGCTGTTTATGCGCCAAGTGCCCGAGCTGGAAAGAATGCTGGTAAACAGCGGCCTGCACTTGTTTAAATTCTGGTTCTCCGTATCGCGCGAAGAACAGCTGCGCCGCTTCTTGTCCCGCCGCGACGATCCGCTGAAACACTGGAAACTGTCGCCGGTGGACATCCAGTCGCTCGACCGTTGGGACGACTACACCGAAGCCAAAAACGCCATGTTCTTCCACACCCACACCGGCGATGCGCCATGGACGATTATCCGTTCCGACGATAAAAAACGCGCCCGGTTGAACTGTATCCGCCACTTCCTGCACCAGCTCGACTATCCGGGCAAAGATGTGAAAGCCATCGGCAAAGTGGATAACAAAATCGTGTTGGTTCCCGATACGCGGTATAAAGAAAAAAATCTCGACCTGGGTCACGATTAAAGGTGTAGACTGAACAAGGGGCCGTCTGAAAAACGTTTTCAAGGGTTGAACTCGCGTTTTCAGACGGCCTTTTTCTTTCAGTTACCGATCCGAATACCGGAAACCCATTCGAGCAGGTGTAACCCATCATGACCGAGCCGATTACCATCGCCACCTACAATATCCATAAAGGCATGTCGCCGCTGAACCGCAAAGTACAAATTTCGGACATGGCGCGGGCATTGGAAAGCTTGAAGCCCGACATCCTGTTTTTGCAGGAAGTGCAGGGACAAAACCTGTCGCGCGAATTGAAACTGCCCGATTTTCCCGCCCGTCCGCACGACAACATCATTGCCGAGCGTCTCGCCTATCACACGAGCTATGGTAAAAATGCCGTTTTCCCGCAAAAACACCACGGCAACGCCATCCTCAGCCGCCTGCCGATACAGATGCGGCAAAACGTCAATATCAGCGTGAACCGCCTGGAAAAACGCGGCGTCCTACATTGCGAAATCCTGCCCGAAGGCTGGGAAATGCCCATCGTCTGCCTTTGCGCCCACCTCAACCTTTTGGAACGCGACCGCGTCAAACAATATGTGGCGATTTTCGAATACGTAACCACCTACATCTCGCCGGAAGCCCCGCTGATACTGGCCGGCGACTTTAACGACTGGCGGCACAAATCGACACTCAATATCGGCAGCACCTTGGGGCTGACCGAAGTTTTCCTCGACCGCCACGGCGCGCTGCCGAAAACTTTCCCCGCCCGTATGCCCGTGTTGAGCCTGGACCGTATCTATACGCGCAATCTCGATATCCTCAACGCCACCCTGCACAGCGAGGAACCATGGCAATACCTGTCCGACCACCTGCCGTTGAGTGCCACCGTGCGGATGCGTTGAAGCGGGCAGTGTGTCTGTATAGGAAGGCCGTCTGAAAAGGTTTTTCAGACGGCCTTTTCCTTTTTATCATGTGTGGTTGGGAGGTGCGGCTTTGTATTGAAACATTTTGGAAAATCAAACGGACTGCACCAGCAGGATGAGCAGTTGTGCAGCGGTCAGGTAAAGGCTTTTGCGCCACAAGGCGAGCGCGCCCGCCACACGTTCCGGCAGGGAGGGGTCGTCTGAAACACGGCGCAAGCGGGTTTGCCGCAGAGTTTGGTCAAAGGCTGCGGGCGTATAGCGGCCGTCGGCAAAATCTTGGAACACGCGGCGGTCGAATTCGATGCGGATGTGGTAGTACAACAGCGCCGCCGCCAAAACAAGCTGCACCGCCGACCACGCGTCGCCGCGTTGCGCGGACAAAACGAATAGCAAGACGTTGAACACGGCGGT
Organism: Neisseria sp. P0008.S010; assembly: GCF_051962715.1. Taxonomy (NCBI): domain Bacteria; kingdom Pseudomonadati; phylum Pseudomonadota; class Betaproteobacteria; order Neisseriales; family Neisseriaceae; genus Neisseria; species Neisseria sp. P0008.S010. The sequence goes on along the minus strand of NZ_JBQCVA010000002.1, from coordinate 47,328 downwards.
ATAGCGGGCGGTGGCAAGCAGGCGGGCGGTAATCAGGCTGTCAGTGGAATTGTCCATTCACATTCCTTTTAGGTATGGAAACCGTCTTTCGGGGCATATCATGTCCAAGGGTCGTCTGAATTTGTTATCGGGATGGCACAGGCTTACCTAAAAACAAATTCTTTTCTGCAATCAAAATATAAATGGCTACTGCCGACAAAATGGCCGTCTGAATAACCTTGCTGTCGGGGTGGGTGGCGAAAATCTCGTTACCCAGATTGGCGCACAGGTGGAATATCGTCGCCACGGCGATGCTGCGCCCGCTTTTGGCGTACAACCAGTTCATCAATAGGACGAAGACAAACATGCTGACCACGAAATTAACCGTGTAGAGTGCGCCTTCGGAAACGATTTGGCTGTGATAATAGCCTTTGATGAAGGCAAGCGGCATGTGCCAAAACGCCCAATACACGGCAAATAGCAAGGATGCGACAAACAGGCTTCTGCGTGCCGTGAGCGCGTCGGTGCCATAGCTGTGCCACGCCAATTCTTCGGCAACAGGCGCAATAAGGAGCATGAACCATGGCGACAGCAAGGCGGACGTAAATGACGGATGTCCCGAAATGTGAAACTGCGCCCAACTGTGTCCGAAAGCGATGGAAATGAGTTGCGCCAGCACCAAGGTAATCGGGCCGAGCAGCGCGGCAGCGAGCAGGTATCGTTTGGGAAAATCTGTCAGGCGGAACAGGCGGTGTTTCGCGTCCGTCCACAATTTGGGCTGTTTGTACAACAGAAACGCCGCCACGAGCATGGGTGCGAACAGCCCGGCCAGCCCTAACGCAGCCTGTGCCCACTGGTACTCAACAGCATCAGGACGGTGGCTGATGTAGGCGGCAGCAAACCATAATGTCCACGGAATCAGCAGGGATAAAGTGTAAAACGTAACGGGGCGGTAGCTTTTAGTCATAAGATTCCCTCCTTACTTTGGTTCGGCACAGATGAGTCGTCGTATCGTGAATTTACTTTAAACTAGGACTGCATTGCCTTGCACAAGCTCAATAGAGAATGATTTGCTCAGCTTGGGCTTTTCATCTACTTATCTTAGCTATCTCGATTAGCGTCGCGGAAACTCGCTTCGCTCATTTTCAGACGACCTGCCGCCGCTTCTACCGCCTTTGCCGTTTCCGGCGGCAGCACCATCTGTGGGCGAGCCTGTTTCAGTTCCGCCGTTGCCTGTGCCAAATCCCGACAGCCGCCGTAAACCAGCAACCAAGTAAGCACCACTGCCGCGCTGCGTCCGTAGCCCAGCGCGCAACAGGTCAAAACCTTGCCGTGTTGCCGGCGCAATACTTCCAGCAACGAAGCCGCCTGCACCAAATCGTTTTCAGACGGCGCAACCATGTCCAGCAGCGGCAGAACGCGGTATGCGCCGCGATAACGAGGGCGGGGATATTCGGCGCATACGTCCAATACGGCGGGGAGGTCGTCTGAAATTGCCAGGGGGTGCGGAGATTTTGCTTGTGAAGCGGATTTTTGTGGCAAAAAATGGTAGATGCAAGGCAAAAAGCGCAGCAAGGTTGAACACCTTGCGAGCATTTTTAACACAGCAGATGCCGTTTTTTTCCCAAAAACTCCGCCACAATGCTGAATCTCCGCAACCCCTGAGATACTGCCAATCCACACACCATCGCGCACCTGCGCCGTCTTCGCCTTGCCGCTCAGCCAATAAGCCATGTTCAGCCGCACGCCTGCCAGATAGGGCAACAGCAAAATTGTTGCCGCTGCCGACAGCCTGCCGTCTGCCTGTTTTTGGAATACCGCCGCGTTGCCGGTTAGATAGGCGAAAGCGACCATCAATAAGGACACGCTGACCCACAACATCCACAACCACGCACCGCCGAAAAAGGATGGCAGTGCCGACAATACCGCACCTGCCAGATACAGCATGGCGATTTTGATTTCGCGGGAACGTGTTTCGGGGGGAGTTTTGGCTTCGCGGAAACTTGCTTCGCTCGTTCTAGCGAAATTCACTGTGTTCGTTTTAGCTTCGCAGAAACTCTCTTCTCTCGTTTTGGCGAAACTCTCTTCGTTCGTTTTCAGACGACCTGTTTGGTTGTCGGGCTGTACTACGGACAGACTTCGTCTCCTGAAAGGCGATACGCCGCGTTGCGGTATGGCCCACAACACCAGCCAGCCCAACAGCGCGCCGGTCGGCACGTCGATAAAATGGTGTTGGTAAGTTGTCAGCACCGACAAAGCAATCAGGCTTTGCCACAGAAAAATCGGCAAACGGATTTTGGGAAACCGCGTCCAATAAAACGCGCCGACAATGATAGACAGCGCGATATGCAGCGACGGCGCTTGGTTGTACGGCAAGTCAAACGCTACCAACGAATCAAAAAGCCAACCCCACAACCCGTCGGTAGGCGGCTTCGGCCAGCCGAAATGCAGCGGAAACAACATAAAGCAAGTAGTGGCAATAATTTGCGCCAATACCAGCCGTGCGACGTAGCGGTTTTGTTCACACGCATTTCGGCAAAGGAAAAACGCCGCCGCATACATCAGATTCAGCGACCAATAAGGCACAATCGTCCACGCCCAAAACGGAATGCTGCGCTCCCACGCAAAAGCGACTTCCGGCACATAGGCTAGCGATGCCGCGTAATGGTTGGACAGGCCGTAGCTGGTGTAGAACAGCGCACCGACCAAAGCAAGCTTGCATAGGGAGATTTTCAGGCGGGGAGTCATGATTCTATTTCGAGCATCCCAATTCATCGCCGTAATGATCAGAACGCAGGCAGGATAAAGCATTTTCTCTTGGATGGTAGCGGAATTCCTGCCACGGACCATCAGACGAAACGGCACGCCAGTGATGCGGTGAAGATTGGTATTGCTTCAATGTATCGTGTGCACCTCCTTTGATACAAAAATTCTGCGCCCTACCTGCTACCAACATGCCGTGTCGTTTATCGGTTGGTGTTGTAAACAAGGGAATAAGCTTAGACACATCGGCATTTCGGGCAAACTTCATTTTGACATAACCGTATCCTTCATTAGATTCAATAACTAAGGCTGACAACGGCTGCCCAAAAGCAACAGAATTTTTCAATTCTATGGTCAATACTTCACCATCTGACGCTGTCTGCTTACTGTAGCTATGGGCAACGGATGCACGGTATTTGGCAGGCAGCCTGCCGATATCGGATTTTTCATAAGGCAAGGTTTCTAAATCAAGAAAGCAGCTTTGCTTCATGGATTGTAACAACGGCGTCCAGTCAACCGCAGCGGCATGGCCGACGGTTGTTGAAAATATAGAAATAAGTAATATAGGAATAGACTTAATCATAAGGAAACTTGTTTTGAGCAGTGGCTAGGAGATGGAGAAAGTCATCCGAGTAGTTGTTACCTGGTCAGTGTGTTTCTCCGTTTATTTCCTTCTGTAAGGCATCGCTGAATTTCTCATGATATTCATCTACTTTTTGTTGCCATTTGGCTGCTTCCGCCGCATCTTTTTTAAAGCAGGCCGAACCGTTTTGATACCAGTGAACCAGCAGTTTGTAGGTCTCGCCGTCATTTTGTTCCGCAGCCCGACGAATCCAGCCTTCGGCTTGTTTGCAGTCGCGTTTAAGGTATTTACCTTCGTCCAAACCGATTGCCAACCGTCGCTGTGAGTCGGCATTGCCTTGTTCGGCGGCTTTGCGCGTCCAGTAGTAATATTTGTCGTGGTTTTGGTTGCCGAGTGTGAGGTAGAGGTAGGCCAGTTGGTTTTGTGCCAATTCATGTCCCTGCTCTGCGGATTGTTCCAAGAATTTCATGCCGCGCAGGCGTTCTTTTTCGGGGCGCCCGTCTCCCGACAAATAGTCTCCCAGCAGATATTGAGCTTGGATGATGCCTGCTTGTGCTGCTTCTTCCAGAAGAGGGATGGCTTTTATATAGTTAAGTTCGGGGCGGCCTTTGGGATTGTAAGGACTGGTGCAGCCTCTAAGGTACAGGTAGCCTAAATTGCTTTTTGCACGGGGATTGCCTTGTTCAGCCCATTTTTGCCAGATTTTTTCGGCGGTAACATAATCTTGTTGATAGTAACAGGCTAGCTTGGCAACAGTGTTTTCGGATTCAAACTCAGCATTTTGCCGTTCTGTTTGTGCAAAGGCATTGACCGAGAGAAGGGCGGTAAGGGCAAAGGAAAGATACTTAGGCATGTGGCCTCCATGTTTGGGTGGGATAACGGCGGAATTTTGCTGGTGTGTATGGTTAAACCGCCGAGTTTCATGGTTAAAAGTATGGCATTTTCGGCCGGTGGAAGGAAGTTTTTTTTGTAAGAACCGTATAATTTCAGAATATTATTTATAATAAACATAAAGTTAATAATAAATAAACATAAATTTTCAATTTGACCGATTGAATGTTCAATCGGAAGGTTTACAATGCGCCCCGTTGCATAGGCAACCGAAGGAAAACCGCTTTCGGATTTTCCGGTTGAAAAGCAAACTCTTCCAATATATGAATATGGAGTACACAATTATGAAATTATTGCCTGCTTTTGCCGCTGCCGCTTTGGCTGCCGTTTCATTCGGTGCCGTTGCCGCTCCTGCCGGTTATGTGTCTTACCGCTGCGACAGCGGTAAAAAACTGAATGTAATGTATGAATTCGACCGTAATGGCAATGCTGTCGGCGCCGATGTCAATGCAGCCGGTACTAAAGCAAACCTGCGTATTGACAGAAATCGTTCCGACGATACCGGTACGACTTTTAGAAACAAACGCGGTTATGTAATGTCTGCCGGCTATATCAGCCAAGATACGCACACCACTTCCGAAGTGGTTGGCTTGAACGCTCCGGGCGGACGTTTCATTGTGAAAAACTGTGAACCTACCAGTCGTTAATCTTGCTTGATATTAAGAGGCCGTCTGAAAATTGTTTTTCAGACGGCCTTTTTGTTGCTGGTTTTGAAGATAGGGCAGTAAAGGTTTTATTGTATTGGTTATGGTTTTGCCGCTTGCCTCCTGCCGCCTTGTATCGGTTTACCGGCTGTTTTACCGTATTTTTATTGGAAACGGTTCGGAGGGCAGTAATATTGGGGATAGAGGTAATCCGTTATGGCCAAATGTCGGCAGTTAAACCCAGTTGGGTTCGGTTTCCAATTCGACGGCAAAAGTTTGATGAACCTGATTACGGATTTCGTCTGCCAATGAGGCAACGTCAGCAGCGGAGGCTTGTCCGAGATTGACGATGACCAATGCCTGTTTTTCGTGTACGGCCGCGTTGCCGATGCGTCGGCTTTTCAGGCCGCATTGGTCTATCAGCCATCCGGCGGCGAGTTTGACTGTTCCTTCTGCCTGGGGATAGTGCGGCATGGTTGGATGGGCGGCGAGCAGTTCGGCAGCACGGTGTGCGGAAACCACGGGGTTTTTGAAGAAGCTGCCGACATTGCCTTGAATTTTAGGGTCGGGCAGTTTGCTGCGGCGGATGGTGCAGACGGCTTCGGAAACGCTGCCGGCAGTCGGCTGCCGTCCACCGCATTGTTCGGCCAATACGGCAGCCAGGTCGCCGTAAGCGGCTTTCAGGATGAAGTCGGTGGAGAGTTTGAATACGACGGCGCAAATGACGTAACGGCCTTTGCCTTCCTGCTTGAACAGGCTGTCGCGGTAGGCGAAGCGGCATTCGGCGTTGGAAAATTCGACAAACCGCCGTTCGGCCAAATCGAAGCATTTGACGGTGTCGATCAGGTCTTTCACTTCTACGCCGTAGGCCCCGATATTCTGTACGGGCGCCGCGCCGACCGTGCCGGGAATCAGGCTCAGGTTTTCCAAGCCGTTCAGGCTGAGGGCGACGGTGTGGCAGACGAAGTCGTGCCAGATTTCGCCTGCTTGCGCTTCCAGCAGCACCAGGCCGTCTGAACGCCCGATTTCGCGGATGCCTTTATTGTTGATTTTTACCACCAGCCCCGGATAGTCGCCCCGGAGCAGGATGTTGCTGCCGCCGCCCAGCCAAAGGACGGGATGCTTGGCCAATATTTCGCTATCGCAGAGGGCAGGCAGTTCGGCTGCATCGTTCAGTTCGGCAAAGTAGCGGGCACGTCCCGGCAGGCCGAAGGTGTTGAGGGTTTGCAAATCAATGTTTTTTTGGATGTTTATCATGATGACCTCGAATGATTGGCGATGGTCCTGCTGTGTTTTTCAAGCAGCCACACGAGCAGGACGGCGGCAGCGGCGAGGGAAACGATTAGTGCCGCCCAAAAGCCGTAAATCTTCATTCCGGCCAAATTGGCCAACAGCCAGCCCGGTATCAGTCCCAAGCCCCAGAAGGCGGCGGCGTGCACCAGCATCGGCGCACGGGTGATTTTATAGCCGCGCAGGGCATATGATGCGATGCATTGGGTAAAGTCAAACAGTTGGAACAGCGCGGAAAAAAGCAATACGGAAGCCACCAACTGCAAAACGGCGGCATCTTTGGTGTACATTCCGGCCAATGGGGCGCGCAGTAAGGAGAGCAGCAGCATGGTGCATAAGGCCAGCATCAGGCCGCAGGCGATGCCGACGCCGGAAATATAACGCGCGCGCTGTTTCTGCCGCCGCCCGATAGAGTAACCGACGCGTACGGTTACCGCCGCTCCGACGGCCTGGGGAACCATGTAGATAATGCCGGTGAGGCTGATGACGATTTGTTGCGCCGCCACATAATCATTGCCGAATTTGGCAATCAGAAACATGATGAAGGTAAACAGGCTGGCTTCGAGAAAGTACGACAGGCCGGCCGGTTTGCCCAGTTGCCAAAATTGCTTGAGCATCGCCAAATCCGGTTTGGAAAAGCGGCCCTGCAGGCCGAAGCGGTGGAAATAGGACGATTTTTTCACATACAGCCACAATGCGACCGTGCTGAACCAGCAGACCAGCATGGTGGCCAAGCCGCAGCCCGCGCCGCCCAATTGCGGCATGCCGAACTTGCCGTATACGAAAACATAGTTCAGCGGGATATTCAGCAACAGTGCGGCCCAGGAAACCCACATAATCGGTTTCGGCCGGTTCAGGCTGGAGGCGTAGGCGTGCAGGGCGCGGTGCAGCATCATGGCGGGCATGGCGGGCGCGGTAAACATCAGATATTGCGCCAGCATGTTTTCCACATTGTCCGACAGTTTCAAATACCATAAAAAAGGCGGAATCGCGGCCAGCAGAAGCACCATGCCGGCCAAGCCAAGCAGCAGGCCGAACCACAGGCCCTGACGGCCGGTTTCGCCTACCTGTGCCGTTTCGCCCGCGCCGTGCTGCTGCGACAAAATCGGGTTCAACGCAGTCATCACGCCCATCCAGGTAATGAATACGGTGGCGAAGGCCGCACTGCCCAACGCCACGGCGGCCAAGTCGTCTTTGCCCGCGCCCCCCGCCATGACGGTATCGACGAACCCCAGCCCCACTGCCGCAATCTGCGCCAGCATCATCGGCCAGGCCAAGGCAGCCAAAGCTTTGGCTTCTTTGGCGAAAACAGCGGGGGAATAGCGGTTCAAATCAAGCAGCATGGGAATTCCGATACGGTTCAGACGGCCTGTTGTGCAGGCCGTCTGAAAAATAAAAAAGGGGCGTATTTTAACAAATTCGGGCGGTTAAGGCCTATTCCGTTTCCTCAATCCATGCCTGCTGTACGGCTTCGAGGATGCGCTCGCCGCAACGGTCGGGGTCGTCGTTAAAATCGGGCAGCGCCATAATTAAGTCGCGCAGTTGGGTGAAGCGTACGGTTTTCGGGTCGATGCTGTCGCCGTGCAAATCGTAGAGTTCTTCGGCGATGCGTTGGGTGTCTGTCCATTTCATCAGAATTTCCTTCACGGTTGAAACCCCGCCCTTCAGGGCGGTGGAACCTTGGTTTATTTGGGATGGGTGTAACCCTTTCCAAATCAGGGCTGCACACAGGGCTGCGCCTTATATGCGGCCCTATGTGTTGAAAAATGGTTTGTCCTTCGTGTTTCGGGATTACGTTGTCAGGCCGTCTGAAAGCCCTGTTTGGGTTTTCAGACGGCCTGTTGCCGTTTAATGGTCTTCACGCGCGTGGTTGATGGTGTATTTGGGGATTTCCACTACCAAATCTTCGTCGGCGACAACGGCCTGACAGCTCAGGCGCGAGTCGGCTTCCAAGCCCCATGCCTGGTCGAGCAGGTCTTCTTCCAGTTCGGTCGGCTCTTCCAAACTGTCGAAGCCTTTGCGGATGATGACGTGGCAGGTGGTGCAGGCGCAGGATTTTTCGCAGGCGTGATCGACTTCGATGTCGTGGTCGAGCAGCACGTCGAGGACGGTTTTGCCTTCGGGCGCGTCTTCGATGACTGCGCCTTCGGGGCAGAGTGAAGCGTGGGGGAGTACGGTGATTTTCGGCATTTTTATCTCTTTTTTTAAGTGGTTGCGGTTTGTTTGTTTTCAGATGGCCTGATGGTTTGGAGGCCGTCTGAAACCATTTATAGCATGATGCCCTTGCTTTTTAAATTTTCCAGACATTCGTCCAGATAAGCATCATCGTGTTCGGGGTAAATCGGCGAATCGGCGGATTCGGTATCGTGTGCGGGATAAGGGGCAACCGCTTTGCCGCGGTACAGCGGGTCTCTCCACAACGGGTCGGGTTTGTAGCCGCGTTTTTCCATTTCTTCCATAATCAGCACGTGATACAGATAGAGCTTATGAGGAGAATGGGTGAAGACGTAATTCACCGTCGCGTGCGGCCTGCCCCAGCCTGCTCCGCGTAAGGCGGCGCATTCGCGGTGTTGCCCTAAAAGTTGGGCGCGGGGGAGTAGCGGGATAAGGGTTTGGTGCCAGAATCTCATTTTGATTCAAATAATGTCAGGTATTCGGAATAGGCTTGTTTTAAACCTTGTTTGGAGTAGGTGGTATAAATATGGAGCCCGTCTTCGATTTCAGTGGTTAATTTTGTTCCGCTTTTGCCGAAATATTTATCAGATAGACAATGCCGGACTTTTCCATCTCGACTCTTTATTTCGTTTTTACAGACGATATCTTCAGACGGCCTATTTTGTTGTATAGGCCGTCTGAAACCTTTTACCGTCAAATGTTATCAACATTCTGCCCTGTCAGCGCGCGCTGTATGGTGCGGTTCATGCGTTTGGCGGCGAAGTTGTCGGTGCTTTGTCCCAATTTGGCGACGGCGGCGCGGATTTCTTCGGCCGTGCCTTCTTTCAGACGGCTTTGCAGTTCGGCGATGCAGCCGCGTATATCGGCTTGTTCGTTCTCGTCCAGCAAGTCGCCGTCCAGTTCGAGTGCGGCGGTTACGGCGGCGGTGATGCTTTCGGCTTCGACCAGGGCTTCGGCGCGGGCGCGGGCGGCCATGTCTTCGGCGGCATTGGCCATGCTGTCTTTGAGCATTCGGGTGATGGTTTGGTCGTCCAAGCCGTAGGAAGGTTTGACTTCGATTTGCGCCTGTACGCCGGTGGTCTGTTCTTGCGCGGATACGGACAGCAGGCCGTCGGCATCGACTTGGAAGGTGACGCGGATACGCGCTGCGCCCGCACTCATGGGCGGGATGCCGCGCAGGGTGAATTTGGCCAGGCTGCGGCAGTCGGCGACGAGTTCGCGTTCGCCTTGGACGACGTGGATGGTCATCGCGGTTTGGCCATCTTTGAAGGTGGTGAATTCTTGTGCGCGGGCGGTGGGGATGGTGGTGTTGCGCGGTATGATTTTTTCGGCCAGCCCGCCGTAGGTTTCGAGTCCGAGCGACAGCGGGGTTACGTCCAAGAGCAGCCAGTCGCCGCTGTTTTTGTTGCCGGCGAGTATGTCGGCCTGCATGGCCGCGCCCAGTGCGACGACTTGGTCGGGGTTGAGGTTGTTGAGCGGGGTTTGGCCGAAATAGGTGGCGACGGCTTGTTGGATGTGGGGCATACGGGTCGAGCCGCCGACCATAATCACGCCTTTGATGTCGGCTTTAGACACGCCCGCATCTTTGAGTGCCTGTTTGACTGGCTCTATGGTTTTTTGGACGAGTTGGCGGGTCAGGTTTTGAAATTCCTGGCGGGTGATTACTGTGCTGATGCTGCGGCCGTCTGAAAGAGTGGTTTCGACCGTGGCTTGTTCGTGCCCGGTAAGTTGTTCTTTGGCACGGCGCGATAGGGAGAGCAGGTTTTGGCTGTCTTGTTCGTTCAGGGCGGAGAGTTTGTTTTGTTCGAGCAGGTGGCAGAACAGGCGGTGGTCGAAGTCGTCGCCGCCCAGCGCGCTGTTGCCGTTGGTGGATTTGACGGCAAACAGGCCTTTGCTCAGTTCGAGTACGGATACGTCGAGCGTGCCGCCGCCCAAGTCGTAAACGACAAACGTGCCTTCCGCGCCGTTGTCCAGCCCGTAGGCGATGGCGGCGGCGGTGGGTTCGTTCAGCAGGCGCAGGACGTTGATGCCCGCCAGCCGTGCCGCGTCTTTGGTGGCTTGGCGTTGGGCTTCGTCGAAATAGGCGGGAACGGTGATGACCGCGCCGACAAGTGTACCGCCCAAGTTGGCTTCGGCGCGTTCTTTCAGGTGGCGCAGGATGTCGGCAGAGACGTCTATCGGGGTTTTCGCGCCTTGCCGCGTGTTGATTTCGATGATGTTTCCGCCGTTGCCGAAGCGGTAGGGCAGGTGGGCGGTGTCGATGTCTTCGAGTTTGCGCCCGATCAGGCGTTTGGCGGAACTGACGGTGTTTTGCGGATCGGCTTTTTGCGCGTCCAGGGCTTCGCCGCCGATGACTAGGCCGTCTGAAAGGTAGCGGACGACGGAGGGCAGGGCGGTATTGCCCTGTTCGTCTTTCAGGCAGGTTGCGCTGCCGCTTTTGACGGTGGCAACCAGGCTGTTGGTCGTGCCCAAGTCTATGCCGACGGCAAGGCGGTGTTGGTGGGGGGCGGCGGATTTGCCGGGTTCGGCGATTTGGAGTAGTGCCATGATGTGTTCTTTATGTATTCGGTGTTTGGGGCGGATTCGGTTTAAACGGCGTTTTCGATTTCCTGCCGCATTTTATTGAGAAAACGGCCTTGTCGCACGAGTTGGGCGGCAGTTTGATATTGTTGCGCATCGAAGGCGGCAGCCAGTTGGCCGTATAGGGCGGTTTGCTCCGCAGATACTTGGCGCTCCAAGGCATTCAGGGCGGCGGTGTCGCCTGCCGCACGGGCTTCGGCCAGCGTTTCGCGCCATTCCATCTGCTGCATTAGGAATTCGGGCGCGAAGGCGGTGTGTTCGGGGGCGTCGGCATCGATGTTTTGCGTCATGAGCAGGCTGGCGGCGCGGTCGATGGGGTTTTTCAGGATGCGGTAGGCTTCGTTTACGGCGGCAGCCATCATCACGGCCTGTTTTTGTTCGAAAGCCGATGCCGAGGCAAATTTGTCGGGATGGCAGCCGGCAGCCAGCGCGCGGTAGCGGGTTTCAAGCGCGTTTTCGTCGATTTGGAAGGTTTCGGGCAGGCCGAACAGGGTAAAGTGTTGGTTCATCGAAATTTCCTTAATGCTTGAAACTCCATCTTTCGGGACGGTAGGGCAGGGTTCGTTCGGGCGGGGTGTCGGCGTTTCCGGCAGGGCTGTACATGGGGCTGTGCCTTATATGCGGCCTTTTTGTTGAAACATCAGCTTGTTACGTTTTTTTGTTTTGGCTATAATCCGCCGCTTGTTTTAATATGAAAGGACTGGCAGATGGCCGGAAAGGTTCAGCTCAATAAGGGCAAAATCCGCGATAATGCGTTGAAGGCTTTGGTTAAATCCAATTTGTTCCGTCATAAGGCGGAGCGCAAACGGAAAGGCAAAGGCAGTTATAACAGGCAGGAAGCGAAAAAATGGCGGGACGGTTTTGATACTGTCCCGTCTTTTTTATTGCCCGTTTCCCGACGGATGTCAAACGTGGAAGCTTTCGCCGCAGCCGCATGAATCTTTGACGTTGGGGTTTTCGAATTTGAAACCTTCCTGCAAACCTTCTTTGGTGTAGTCCATTTGCGTGCCGTCGAGATACACCAGGCTTTTAGGGTCGATGTAGACTTTTGCGCCGCTTTGTTCGAATACCAAGTCTTCAGGATCGGCTTCATCGACAAATTCGAGATTATAAGCCATGCCTGAGCAGCCGCTGGTTTTCACGCCCAAGCGAACGCCTAAGCCTTTGCCGCGTTTTTCAAGGAAGTTTTTGATGTGGTTGGCGGCGTTTTCTGTGATGGTAATCATGTTTTTCCTTTGTTTTCGAGTGGAAGCGGGTTTCAGACGGCCTGATTTACTTTGAAAGGCCGTCTGAAAGGTTTTGGCGTGCCCATTGGATTGCGGCGTTTACGGCGGCTTTGGCCTGCGGGCTGTTTTTCCAGCAGGTTGAGCCGGTCAGTGCCGCACCGTGCTGTAAAACGGTGTCTGCATCGGCTGCCGCAAGTTTGGCTACGTCATCCAAGCCCATTTGCCGCAACCGCTGCAATACGGTTTTGCCTATGCCTTTGACGGCAAGCAGCGATTGGGTTTGTTCTTCGGTAAAAGGCATGGGTTTCTTTCTTTGCCGTGCGCTTGTCGCCGTGGTCTCTTGATGGTTTGCCGGCCTGTCTCGTGTGGAGGGCGGGCTGTTTGGGTGCGGCATTTTGTTTTTCAGACGGCCTCTCGGATAGCAGGCCGTCTGAAAACGGCATCAGGCTGTTTCGCGTTTTTTGCGGTAGTCGGACACGGCGGCTTTAACTGCGTCTTCGGCCAAAATCGAACAGTGGATTTTTACCGGCGGCAATTCCAATTCTTCGGCGATTTCGCTGTTTTTAATTGCCATGGCTTCATCCAAACTCTTGCCTTTCAGCAATTCGGTAACAAGCGAAGACGAAGCGATGGCAGAACCGCAGCCGTAAGTTTTAAATTTCGCATCTTCGATGATGCCCTCGTCGTTCACTTTGATTTGCAGGCGCATCACGTCGCCGCAGGCCGGCGCGCCGACCATGCCGGTGCCGACAGACTCGTCGTCTTTGTCGAATGTGCCGACGTTACGGGGGTTTTCGTAGTGATCGATGACTTTATCGCTGTATGCCATGGTGTGGTTTCCTTTATGTTTTTTGATGGTTGAAAATGGTTTGTTTGCCGATTTCAGACGGCCTGAAGTTTAGATTTTGCACGCGCCGCCTTCGCAGCCGTCGTCGTTTTCCGAATCGACGCCGCCTTCTACGGTAACGCCGTCAAAATCTTCAAGCAGGTTGTCGAGATTGTCCAAATCTAAATCTTGTTCGTTCATGGGTTGTATCCTTGATTTTAATGTGGTGGCTTTTAGGTCGTCTGAAAAGGTCTTTTAGGATTTTCAGACAACCTTTTTTGTTATTAATGTATTAGGTAGGTCGGGTTATTAAACCCAACATTTCGGGTGGATTAATAGGCTTGTTAGGTTTTCAACTCAACCTACGCTTGCTAAAAGTCTATGTCAAACGGATATGAAGTCTGCCACTGTGTATTACAAGCTGATTTTTGGTTGCAGTATATTTTTAATAAGGATGCAATCCTAAACTTGGCTGATCATATTCCAAACAGTATTCTTCATAACAGAAAGGGCATTTTAAGTATCTCTCACATTCTCCGCTCCCTTTAGGCACATTTCGAGAAAAACTATTTTCACTCTCTTGATATGTTTGGCCACATTTCTCACAAACAATATCATTATCCTGATGACCATATTCACCACAAATTCCCATTTGTGTTGCCTCCTTATTAACAATTTAAGAATCATTACATTAAGGTTAGATTACCAAATTTGATGTTTCAGGCAACTTGGTGGATTTATTTGGATTACTGACCCAGTCTACACCTATTTTCACGCAGTCTAAGAACTCGAATCCACAAATCCGTGTTCCATTCCACCAAGTGCAAACAGCTCTTAATGCGCCGCCCATTCAATCGAGTTCAAATCAATCCCGTCTTTGAACATTTCCCACAGCGGCGACAGTTCGCGCAGTTTGCCGATTTTGGATTTGATCAGTTCTGCCGCAAACTGCACTTCTTCTTCGGTAGTCATGCGACCGAAGGTGATGCGCAGGGATGAGTGCGCCAGTTCGTCGTTGCGGCCGAGGGCGCGTAGGACGTAGCTGGGTTCGAGCGAGGCGGAGGTGCAGGCGGAGCCGCTGGATACGGCGAGTTCTTTCACCGCCATAATCAGGCTTTCGCCTTCGACGAAGTTGAAGCTGACGTTCAGGTTGTTCGGGGCGCGGTGTTCGAGGTCGCCGTTGATATAGACTTCTTCGATGCCTTCGATGCCTTTGAGGAAGATGTCGCGCAGTTTGGTGTAGTGCGCCATGTCTTGCTCGAGTTCTTCTTTGGCGATGCGGAAGGCTTCGCCCATACCGACGATTTGGTGGGTCGGCAGGGTGCCGCTGCGGAAGCCGCGTTCGTGGCCGCCGCCGTGCATTTGGGCTTCGAGGCGGACGCGGGGTTTGCGGCGGACGTACAGTGCGCCGATGCCTTTGGGGCCGTACACTTTGTGGCCGGACATGGACAGCAGGTCGATTTTGGCGGCTTCTACGTCAACAGGCACTTTACCGCAGGCTTGGGCGGCATCGACGTGGAAGATGATTTTGCGTTCGCGGCAGATTTCGCCGATGGCGGGAATGTCTTGCACCACGCCGATTTCGTTGTTCACCCACATTACGGAAATCAGGATGGTGTCGTCGCGGATGGCGGCTTTGAGTTCGTCCAAATCAATCAGGCCGTTTTCTTTCACACCGAGGTAGGTTACTTCAAAACCTTGGCGTTCGAGTTCGCGCATGGTGTCGAGCACGGCTTTGTGTTCGGTTTTGACGGTGATGAGGTGTTTGCCTTTGGTTTTGTAGAAGTTTGCCGCGCCTTTGATGGCGAGGTTGTCGGACTCGGTCGCGCCGCTGGTAAAGATGATTTCTTTGGGGTCGGCGTTAATCAGGGCGGCGATGTCGGTGCGGGCTTTTTCGACGGCTTCTTCTGCCGTCCAGCCGAATGCGTGGCTGTTGGAAGCGGGGTTACCGAAGGTTTCGGTCAGATAGGGAATCATTTTTTCGGCAACGCGTTTGTCAACGGGGGTTGTGGCGGCGTAGTCGAGGTAGATTGGGGTTTTGATAGCCATTTTGTTTTTCCTTTTGATTTGTGTCAGTTTATGTGGGTCAGATGGATTACCTGTCCCGAATGGTGATCTTTTTGATTAAGCACGGTTTGCAGGGTTACGCTGCTGAGATATTGGTTGATGGTGCGGTTCAGGTTTTCCCACAGGTCGTGGGTTAGGCATGGCGCGCCGTTGTGGCAGTCGGCCTTACTGCTGCATTGCGTGGCATCGAGTTTGTCTTCCGCAGCGGTAATGATTTGGGCAATGTTGATTTGGTCGGCACTTTTGGCCAAAACGTAACCGCCGCCAGGCCCGCGTATGCTGTCCACCAGTTTGGCACGGCGCAGTTTGCCGAACAGTTGTTCCAAGTAGGATAGTGAAATGTTTTGGCGTTCGCTGATGTCGTTTAGTTTGACCGCGCCGTTTTGGGCGTTCATAGCCAAATCGAGCATGGCGGTTACGGCGAAGCGTCCTTTGGTAGTCAGTCGCATGGTGGTTTTGTGATGTTATGTTTTAGAAGTGGGATTTTGCGATAGTTGAGTGAATTAGTCAAGTATTTGCACTTTGTTTGATTGAAGTCAATTATTTATGATATTTTTAATAATATTCATTTGCAAATAAGTATGACTTACGATAGAGTCCGCAGCTTCTTAGTTGCCTCCCATTTTATAAAAAAATTTACTATGAAAAAATTATGCGAAATTTAGAAAAAATAACCTGCATTGAAGATTTACGAAAAATCGCCAAACTAAAGATACCAAAAATGTTCTTTGATTATGTGGATTCAGGCTCTTGGACCCAGACGACCTATCATGCGAATACTGCCGACTTCGCACCGATAAAACTACGCCAAAGGGTATTGGTTAATATGGAAGGGCGTTCTTTGGCTGCCAAAATGATAGGGCAGGATGTCAATATGCCAATGGCAATAGCGCCTACAGGTTTTACAGGTATGATGTGGGCTGACGGCGAAATCCATGCGGCACGGGCGGCGGAAAAATTCGGCATTCCGTTTTGCCTGTCCACAATGTCGATTTGTTCGATTGAAGATGTGGCTGAAAACACTTCCGCGCCGTTTTGGTTTCAGCTTTATGTGATGCGCGACCGCGAATTCATGGAAAATCTGATTAAGCGGGCGCAGGCGGCAAAATGCTCCGCGCTGATTCTGACCGCCGATTTGCAGGTTTTGGGGCAACGCCATAAGGATATTAAAAACGGTTTGTCCGCACCGCCCAAACCGACGTTGTTGAACTGCATCAATTTGGCGATGAAATGGGAATGGTGTTGGAATATGTTGCACACCGAGCGGCGAACTTTCCGCAATATCGTCGGCCATGCGAAAAACGTCGGCGATTTGTCTTCGCTGTCTTCGTGGACTTCCGAACAATTCGACCCGCGCCTGAGCTGGGACGATGTTGCCCGAATTAAGGATTTGTGGGGCGGCAAGCTGATTATTAAAGGGATTATGGAACCTGAAGATGCGGAGTTGGCGGTCAAACACGGGGCGGATGCGATTGTGGTGTCCAATCACGGTGGCCGCCAGTTGGACGGTGCGCCTTCGTCTATTCATGCATTGCCTGATATCGTGCAGGCGGTTGGCAGCAGGACCGAAGTGTGGCTGGACAGCGGTATCCGCAGCGGGCAGGATATGCTGAAGGCTTGGGCGATGGGCGCGCGCGGCTTTATGACGGGCAGGGCGTTTTTATACGGACTGGGCGCGTACGGCGAGGATGGCGTGCGCCGTGCTTTGGAGATTATGTATAACGAAATGGATATTACGATGGCGTTTACCGGTCACCGCAATCTGCATGATGTTGACGAAAATATATTGGTGGAAGGCACTTATCCGCAGTCTGCGCGCTGATTGCCTATTTTGTTTTGCCGATTCCGCAGGATTTTCCGCAAACGGAGTGTGCCGCAGCCGCAGAATGATGAGGGTTGCTGCAGTTGCGGATAGCCGATATTGACTGTTCAGGCCGTCTGAAAGTTTTTTCAGACGGCCTGATTTTTTTCTTCTTCCCGTTTCAACAGCTGCTCATATTCGACGGCGCAGGGCGGTTTTCCCAGCCCGGCGAGTACGTACAGGTGGGCGGCTGCGGCGGCGGCCAGCGAGGGCGGGTGATAGCCGCCTTCAAGGACGGAAACGATTTTTCCGCCGCATTGCGGGGCGGTTTGCATAATTTTATGCGTCAGCCAGGCGTAGTCGGCCTCGTGCAGGCGCGTGTCGCCGAGGGGGTCGTCGCGGTGTGCGTCGAAACCGGCGGAGAGCAGGATCAGTTGCGGTTTGAAGGCGCGCAGGCGCGGCAGCCATTCGTTGCGGACGGTATGGCGGAATTCGCGGCTGCCGCAGCGTTCGGACAGGGCTGCATTGAAACAGTTGCCGTTCTTCGGCAAGGGATGGTCGTCGTAGGGGTACAGCCTATTTTGACTCAAACCCAGCAGCAGGATGTTGGGTTGTCCGTGCAGAATTTCTTCGCTGCCGTCTCCTCTGTGCACGTCGAAATCCAGTACGACGACCCGTTGCAGGTGGTGCCGCGAAACGGCGTGCATGGCGGCGACGGCCGTGTGGTTGATGAGGCAGAAGCTGCCGCTTTGTTTGCTTTTGGCATGATGTCCAGGCGGGCGGGTGGCACAAAAGGCGTTGCGTATTTTGCCGGCCAAGACGAAATCGACGGCTTTTATCACGGTGCCTGCGGCGATTCTGGCGGCTTCCAATGCGTTGTTGGTTAAAACGGTGTCGTCGTCGATGCGGCGTATTTTGCCTGCCTGAGGCTGCATACCTTCCAGCCGGAAGAGGTAGCTGCGCGAATGGGCGAGTGCGATTTGACTGTCGGTTGCCTCTTTTCCCTGAATCTGCAACAGATGCGGCCAGATGCCCTGACGGCGCAGTTCGGTCTCGACGGCGGCCACGCGTTCGGGGCTGTCGGGGTGTTTCGGCGGCCGGTAGGCATGCATCGTCGGGTGGTCAAACCAGCCGAGGCGCAAAGGGCGGCCGAACAGGCGGCGCAACCGCTGGGAAAGGAGTAGCATGATTTATTTTTCGGCAGTCTGGTAGGGAAGGCGGCACGACGGTTGTGGCCGTCTGAAAAAAGAAGCCGGATTGTAATCAAATTAGAGTAGTTTGTCAGATTTGGGGCGCGGATAAGGATAGGCCGTCTGAAAACGGTATCGGGTTGAAACGAGACAAACCCGCAGGATATGTATCTGCGGGTCTGTTGTCCTGCACCGTCAGGGATTCAATCCCTGAAGGTTGGCACAGTTGTGTTGCTTCGTGTTTTCAGACGGCCTTCGGAGATATTAGGCGGATGCCGCGTTTTGTTCCGCTTCTTTGCGCAGTTCGCGGCGCAGGATTTTGCCTACGTTGGACTTGGGTAGTTCGTCGCGGAATTCGATGTCTTTCGGCACTTTATAGGCGGTCAGCTCGGTGCGGCAGAAGGCGATGAGCTCTTCCGCGGTCAGCGATTCGTCTTTTTTGACGATAAACAGTTTCAATGCTTCGCCGGTTTTCGGGCTTGAAACGCCAATGCAGGCGGCTTCTAAAACTTTCGGGTGCGAGGCGGCAACGTCTTCGACTTCATTCGGATAGACGTTGAAGCCGGAAACGACAATCAGGTCTTTTTTGCGGTCTACCAGTTTGAACCAGCCTTTTTCGTCCATGACGGCGATGTCGCCTGTAGCAAGGAAGCCGCGCGCATCCAGTACTTTGGCCGTTTCTTCGGGGCGGTTCCAATAGCCTTTCATCACTTGCGGGCCGCGTATCCACATTTCGCCCGGTTGTCCTTGTGCGACTTCGTTGCCGTCGGCATCGCGCAGTTCGATTTCGGTGGAGGGGATGGGTAGGCCGATGCCGCCGGTGTAGGCGGGGATGTTTAGAGGGTTGGCGCATACGCCGGGGCTGGCTTCGGTCAGGCCGTAGGCTTCGACAATGGGCGTGCCGGTGATGTTTTTCCATTTTTCGGCAACGGCTTTTTGAGTCGCCATGCCGCCGCCCAAAGTCAGGCGCAGGTTGGAGAAATCGACGGTGGCGAAATCGGGTTGGTTGACCATGCCGTTAAACAAGGTATTCACGCCGATGAAGACGCTGATGCTTTCTTTTTTCAGCTCGCCGATAAAGCCCTTCATATCGCGCGGGTTGGTAATCAGGATGATTTTGGAACCGGTATTGGCGAAAATCATCAGGTTCACCGTCAGGGCGAAGATGTGGTAAAGCGGCAGCGCGGCGATGACGGTTTCTTTGCCTTCGCGCAGTTGGAATTTAATCCATTCTTTCGCCTGAAGCATATTGGCGCAGATGTTGCCGTGGCTGAGGATGGCGCCTTTGGCGACGCCGGTCGTGCCGCCCGTGTATTGCAACAGCGCGGTGTCTTCGCGGGTCAGGGTAACGGGGCGGAAGGTATGCGCCGCACCTTCTTTCAGGGTTGTCTGAAAAGGAATGGCACCGGAAATGCGGTATTCGGGCACCATTTTTTTGATTTTGCGCAGCACGAAATTCATCAGCGTGCCTTTGAAGAAGCCGAACATTTCTCCGACAGAGGCGACGATGACGTGTTTGATTTGCGTGCGCGGCAGCACCAGCTCCAGCGTGTTGGCAAAATTTTCCAAAACGATGATGGTGGTCGCGCCGCTATCTTTCAACTGATGCTCCAGCTCGCGCGGGGTGTAGAGCGGATTGGTGTTTACCGCCACCAGCCCCGCCTGCAGGATGCCGAAAAGCGCAATCGGGTATTGCAGCAGGTTGGGCAGCATAATCGCCACGCGCTCGCCGCGCGGCAGCTTCAGGACGTTTTGCAGATAGGAAGCGAAATTTTCCGCCAGCTTGCCGACCTCGGCGTAAGTGAGCGTTTTGCCCATGTTTTGAAACGCTGGTTGGTTCGCGAATTTTTCCACGCTTTGACGGAATACGTCGGGGATGGATTGGTAGAGTGTCTCGTCGATTTCGGCTTTTACGCCTTTTTCATAGCTGTCGAGCCAGGGCTTTTCCATAATGTTCGCTTTCTAGGTTGAGGCCGTCTGAAACGTTTTGGCGAAATGCGCCAATCGGTTTTCAGACGGCCTGATGTTTTATCGGGTGATGATGACGGGCTTGTCTGTGGACATGATAATGCCGCCGCCCAAGCAGACATCGCCGTCGTACAGCACGGCGGATTGACCGGGCGTTACTGCCCATTGCGGTTCGTCAAACACCAGCTCGACCGTTTCATCATCGAGATAACGCAATTCGCAGGGCGCATCCGCCATGCGGTAGCGGGTTTTGCAGGTGTAGCGCCCTTCTTTCGGACGTTCGGACAGCGTGAAACTCAAATCGTTCATGACGAGGCTGCGGGTGTAGAGCAGTGGATGGTCATGACCTTGCACGACGATGAGTTCGTTTTTCGTCAAATCCTTCGCGGCAACAAACCACGGTTCACCCGCGCCGCCGATGCCCAATCCTTTGCGCTGTCCGAGCGTGTAGAACATCAGCCCGACGTGTTCGCCGACGGTTTTGCCTTCGGGCGTCACCATTTTGCCGTTGTTGGTCGGCAGGTATTTTTGCAGGAACTCGCGGAACGGACGTTCGCCGATGAAGCAGATGCCGGTACTGTCTTTTTTGGTGGCGGTCGGCAAATTGAATTCGGCGGCAAGGCGGCGGACTTCGGGTTTTTCCAAACCGCCCAGCGGGAAAATCGCGCGTTCGAGCTGGAAGGGTTGGAGGCGGTGGAGGAAATAGCTTTGGTCTTTGTTTCGGTCGAGGCCTTTGAGCAGGTAGTGCACGCCGTTTCGGACTTCTTTGCGTGCATAGTGGCCGGTGGCGATGGTGTCCGCGCCTTGCTCTAGGGCGTAGTCCAAAAAGCATTTAAACTTGATTTCGGCGTTGCACAATACGTCGGGATTCGGCGTCCTGCCTGCACCGTATTCTTTGAGGAAATAGGCGAATACTTTGTCTTTGTATTGTGCGGCGAAATTGACGATGTCGATGTCGATGCTGAGGATGTCGGCCACGGCGATGGCGTCGAAAGAGTCTTGTTTGATGCTGCAATATTCATCGTTGTCGTCGTCTTCCCAGTTTTGCATGAATACGCCGTGCACTCGGTGTCCCTGCTGTTTGAGCAGGGCGGCCGTTACGGAGGAGTCGACGCCGCCGGAGAGCCCGACGATGATGTTTTGCTGTGTGTGGTCGATGTTCATGCCTGGGAGGTGGAAATGAGATGAGGATAAGGGGTTCGCAAATTACACAAATTACTGATTGCGCCAGATTTTATATTTTCAGACGGCCTTTGTATAGCAGGCCGTCTGAAAATATAAAATCTATGCTTGTTTCAATGCGAATTTAAGGATACAATCGCGCCCTTATTTGTTTTGTTCTAGCCGGGTCTGTAGCTCAGGGGTTAGAGCAGGGGACTCATAATCCCTTGGTCGTGGGTTCGAACCCCACCGGACCCACCATATCTAAGCCGCATGGAATATAGGTTCCGGCGGTTTTTTTGTATCTGAACAATTGGTTTGGCGGATGTCGGCATGATACAAAGCGGGCCTGATCGGACTGTTTTCATCTGCCGTATCTTAAAATGGGCTGGTCGGCTGCTATTGGGTGTTGAAATTCGAATGACGTTAAAAAATCGCTGCAAGCCTTCATGGATAGGGTTTGCAGCGATTTTGTCCAATCAGACGGATTTAAAATCTTAGCCGAGCTTTTCAGACGGCCTTATTTCTTCAATTCCGCCAAAATCTCGTCAACGGTTTTCTTCGCGTCGCCGAAGCACATCACGCTGTTTTCGTTGAAGAACAGCGGGTTTTGTACGCCTGCGTAGCCGGTGTTCATCGAGCGTTTGAAGACGACGACTTCTTTTGCCTTCCACACTTCCAATACGGGCATGCCGGCAATCGGGCTGTTCGGGTCGGTTTGGGCGGCGGGGTTGACGGTGTCGTTCGCGCCGATGACCAGCACTACGTCGGTTTCAGGGAAATCGTCGTTAATTTCGTCCATTTCCAACACGATGTCGTAGGGGACTTTGGCTTCGGCAAGCAGTACGTTCATATGACCGGGCAGGCGGCCGGCGACGGGGTGGATGCCGAAGCGTACTTCGGTGCCGTTTTTACGCAAAAGCTCGGTGATTTCGGCAACAGGGTATTGCGCTTGCGCCACTGCCATGCCGTAGCCTGGGGTGATGATGACGCTGCTTGCGTTGCGCAGCATTTCGGCGACTTCGGCGGGTTTGGCTTCGCGGTATTCGCCGATTTCTTCGCCGTCTGCCGCTGCCGATGAGCCGTCGGTACCGAAACCGCCTGCAATCACGGAGATGAAGGAGCGGTTCATGGCTTTACACATGATGTAGGACAGAATCGCGCCGCTGGAGCCGACCAGCGCACCGGTGACGATGAGCAGGTCGTTGGAGAGCATGAAGCCTGCCGCTGCGGCCGCCCAGCCGGAGTAGGAGTTCAGCATGGACACGACTACGGGCATATCCGCGCCGCCGATGGAGGCGACCAAGTGCCAGCCGAATGCGAGCGCGATCAGGGTCATCAGAATCAGGATGAAGCCGCTGCCGTCAACGGATACGAACACCAGCATCAGGATAAAGGATAAAACCAATGCGGCGAGGTTGAGCTTGTGTTTGGCGGGCAGTTGCAGCGGCGCGCTGCTGATTTTGCCGTTGAGCTTGCCGAACGCGACCAGCGAGCCGGTAAAGGTTACTGCGCCGATGAAGATGCCCAAATACACTTCGACCAGATGGATGGTGTGCGTATCGGATGAGATGTCGCCCGGCTCGATATAGCTGTTGAAGCCGACCAAAACCGCCGCCAAGCCGACGAAGCTGTGCAAGAGCGCAATCAGCTCGGGCATTTCGGTCATTTCTACTTTTTTGGCTTTGTAGATGCCGATGGCCGCGCCGATAAGCATGGCGATGATGATCCAGCCCAGTCCGTTGGTGTTTTCGGAAAACACGGTAACGAACAAGGCGACCGCCATCCCCGCTACGCCGGAATAACAGCCCTGCTTGGCGGTTTCCTGCTTGGACAGCCCCGCCAGCGAGAAGATGAACAGTATCGCGGCTACGATGTACGCCGCTGTAACGAGTCCTGAAGACATGGTGATTCTCCAATTATTTGTGAAAGTAAATGTATTTTGAAACTCGGAGGCCGTCTGAAAACTTGATTCAGACGGCTTTGACAGTCTGAAAACCCGTTTTACCCTTTCCTAAACATATTCAACATCCGGCGCGTTACGAAGAAGCCGCCGAAGATATTGATGCTGGCAATCAGGATGGCGATGAAGGCTAGTAGGGTAACGAAGCCGTTGCCTTGGCTGATTTGCAGCAGCGCGCCGACAACGATGATGCCGGAAATGGCGTTGGTCACGGACATCAGCGGGGTATGCAGCGAGTGGCTGACGTTCCAGACGACGTAGTAGCCGATGACGCAGGCGAGGACGAACACGATAAAGTGGTTCAAGAATGCTGCGGGTGCAACCGCGCCGACCCACAGTACCAATACGGCGGCGATGACGGCGGGAGCGAGTTTTTTCCACAGGGGAACGGGTTTCGGCTCGGGCTTGGCGGCAGGCGCGGCTTTTTCAGACGACGTTTGCTGCGGCTGGGCGGAAACTTGAATCGGCGGAGGCGGGAAGGTGATTTCGCCGTCGCGGGTAACGGTCATGTTGCGGATAATCACGTCTTCGAAGTCCAGCGTGATTTCGCCGTCTTTGTTCGGGCTTAACAGCTTGGTCAGATTCACCAAGTTGGTGGCGTAAAGCTGGGAAGACTGTCCGGCAAGGCGGTTTGCCATGTCGGTGTAGCCGATGATTTTCACGCCGTTGTCGGTTATGAACAATTCGCCCGGTTTGGTGAGTTCGCAGTTGCCGCCCGTCGCCGCCGCCAAATCGACGATGACGGAGCCGGATTTCATGCTTTTCACCATTTCTTTGGTAATCAGCTTGGGCGCGGGTTTGCCCGGAATGGCGGCGGTAGTGATGATGATGTCCACTTCTTTCGCCTGTTCGGCAAAGAGCTTCATCTCGGCGGCGATAAATTCGTCGCTCATCACTTTGGCGTAGCCGTCGCCGCTGCCGCCCGATTCTTGCGGGAAGTCGAGTTTCAGGAACTTGCCGCCCATCGATTCGATTTGTTCCGCCACTTCCAAGCGGGTGTCGAACGCGCGCACCACTGCACCGAGCGAGTTTGCCGTACCGATTGCCGCCAAACCTGCCACACCTGCGCCAATCACCAAAACCTGCGCGGGCGGCACTTTGCCTGCGGCGGTAATTTGACCGGTGAAGAAACGGCCGAAGGCGTTGGCGGCTTCAATCACGGCGCGGTAGCCGCTGATGTTTGCCATCGAAGACAAAGCGTCTAAAGCCTGCGCGCGGGAAATGCGGGGCACCATGTCCATCGCCAATACATTGACCTTTTTATCGGCCAGTTTTTTAACCAGTTCTTCGTTTTGGTTCGGATAAAGGAAGCCGACCAAAGTCTGGCCTTCTTTCAGACGGCGGCATTCGTTGCCGTTCGGCGCGTTCAGCTTGTAAATCAGCGGGCATTTCCACACTTCGGCGGCTGCGGCAACCGTGGCCCCCGCTTCTTCATAGGCTGCATCGTCAAAACTCGCGCCCAAGCCCGCGCCATGTTCCACCACTACATCGAAGCCCAGTTTCTGCAATTGGGCAACGGTGGCGGGGGTGCAGGCCACACGGGTTTCACCGGCAAGGGACTCTTTTGGGATACCGATTTTCATGTATTGTTTCCTTTCAAATATTCAGGATATGGAAAGCGATAAAAGGCAATTGATGCAGTGGGATTCACGACTGCAAGACCGCCGAAAATTAAGGCATAGCGTTTATCCGAGGATATTGATTAACTTTATAACTGAAAGCCTGAACAGGGGCAACCGCTTTGGCTGAAAAAAACGCATTTCGGCATCGTTTATTGCCGCCCGGCAGCCGCTTGCCGTACAATGTTGCCGCTTGAAGTGCGGGATTGGAAGCACTTTTGTCGATTAAACAGATAAAAAAGGAAACACAATTATGCGTATGCTCCACACCATGCTGCGGGTGGGCGATTTGAAAAAATCGCTCGAGTTTTATCAGGACGTATTGGGGATGCAGCTGCTGCGACAGAAGGATTATCCCGAAGGGCGGTTTACGTTGGCTTTCGTCGGCTACGGCAGCGAGGCTGAAAGCACGGTTTTGGAACTGACACACAACTGGGATACCGAAAGCTACGATTTGGGCAATGCTTACGGCCACATCGCCATCGAGGTCGACGATGCTTATAAAGCCTGCGACCGTGTGAAAGAGAAGGGAGGGAAAGTCGTGCGCGAAGCCGGACCGATGATGCACGGCACGACCGTGATTGCCTTTGTGGAAGACCCCGACGGTTATAAAATCGAGTTCATCCAGAAAAATACGGGCAAAGATTCCGTGCAATATTAAAGGTCGGCAGACTCTGAAGAGAGACCGTCTGAAAACCCGTTTCAAGGTTTTCAGACGGCTTCTTTATTCGACGGGACGGCTTGCTTATGCTTCCAGTTTTTCCAAACCACCTAAGTAAGGACGCAGGGCGGCGGGGATGTTGATGCTGCCGTCTGCGTTTTGGTGGTTTTCCAAAACGGCCACCAAAGTGCGGCCGACTGCCAGGCCGGAGCCGTTCAGGGTGTGCACCAGTCGGTTTTTGCCGTTTTCATCTTTGAAGCGGGCCTTCATGCGGCGGGCTTGGAAGTCTTCGCAGTTGGAACAGCTTGAGATTTCGCGGTAGGTGTTTTGCGCGGGCACCCAAACTTCCAAGTCATACGTTTTGGCCGCACCGAAGCCCATGTCGCCCGTGCAGAGGGTGATGACGCGGTAGGGCAGTTCCAAGGCTTTCAGGATGTTTTCGGCGTGGCCGACCATTTCTTCCAGTGCGTCGTAAGACGTTTCGGGGCGGACGATTTGCACCATTTCCACTTTGTCGAACTGGTGTTGGCGGATCAGGCCGCGCACGTCTTTGCCGTGCGAACCGGCTTCGCTGCGGAAGCAGGGGGAATGGGCGGTCAGTTTCAGCGGCAGTTTTTCAGACGGCACGATGCTGTCGCGCACGGTGTTGGTGAGGGTAACTTCGGCGGTAGGAATCAGGTATTGCGTGGTTTTGCCTTCGTCGCCGCCTCGGGTAACGTGGAACAGGTCTTCGCCGAATTTAGGCAGTTGCCCCGTGCCGTAGAGCGTGCTGTCGTTCACGATATAGGGCGTGTAGTATTCGGTGTAGCCGTGTTGCTGCGTGTGGGTGTCGAGCATGAATTGCGCCAGTGCGCGGTGCAGGCGGGCGATTTGGCCTTTCATTACGGTGAAGCGGGCGCCGGAAAGTGCCGCGCCGCCTTCAAAGTCCAGGCCTAAGGGTGCGCCCAAATCAACGTGGTCTTTGATGTCGAAATCAAATGTGCGCGGTGTGCCGACGCGGCGTACTTCGACGTTTTCCGTTTCGTCTTTGCCGACGGGTACGCTTTCATGCGGCAGGTTGGGGATGGCGGACAGCCAGGCTTCGAGTTCTGCCTGCACGGCTTCGAGTTCGGCGGCGGCCTGTTCCAAGTCGGTTTTGATTTGTGCCACGGCATTCATGGCACGTTCGGCTTCTTCGTGTTTGCCTTGGCCTTTGAGCATGCCGATTTTTTTCGATTCGCTGTTGCGCTCGGCCTGCAATTCTTCGGTTTTGACCTGAAGCTGTTTGCGTTTGTTTTCCAGGGCTTCGAAGCGGGCGGTGTCGAATTGGAAACCGCGTGCGGCCAAGCGGGCGGCGACTGCGGCTGTGTCGCTGCGGAGTTGTTGGATGTCTAACATGGGATGTCCGTTGGATGGTTTGTCAAGGAATGTGCGGTATTGTAAACGATTTTACAGCGGCAAAAAACCGAAAGGCCGTCTGAAACTCACTTTCAGACGGCCTTTAATACGGTTTCAGGATTTTAGCGCAGGAAGAAGTATGCCCACATTGAAACTAGGACGATACTGAGGATGTTGAGCAGCATACCGACCCGCAGCATATCTTTCTGCGTAACCAGCCCCGTGCCAAACACGATGGCATTCGGCGGTGTGGCCACCGGCAGCATAAAGGCACAAGACGCGCCGATACCGATGATGAGTACCATCACCTCTTTCGGCATGCCCATTTGTTCGGCCACGCTGGCAAAAACGGGCACGAGCAAGGCGGCGGAGGCGGTGTTGCTGGTAAATTCGGTGAGGAAGATGATAAAGGCGGATACGGCCAAAATCACGACAAACGGATGGGCGGCAACGAAAGCGGAAGCCATTTCGTTACCCAATGCGGCCGATGCGCCCGATTTTTGCAACAGGTTGCTCAAAGCGATACCGCCGCCGAACAGCAGTAAAACGCCCCAGTCGGTATTGCGGGCGACTTCGCGCCAGCGCACTACGCCGAAAATTACCACGGCAACGGCTGCCGTAAGGGCGACGAACGCATCCGGGCTGTCAATGCCGAATTGTTTTTTCAGCTTGTCGCCCAACACCCAGGCTACGGCGGCGGTGATAAAAATCAGCATGGCAATCACGCGGTGCAGTGTCCACGGAATGTCTTCTTTTTCCACTTCGACCCGTTGCGACAGATTGGGTTTTAAGACGACGAACAGGGAGAACAGCATCAGCGGCAACAGTGCCAGCATCATCGGCAGGCCGAATTTCAGCCAGCCGGCGAAATCCAAATTCAAGGCTTTGGCGGCGATGGCGTTCGGCGGAGAGCCGACTACGGTTCCCAAACCGCCGATACTGGCGCAATAGGCGATGCCGAGAAGGACGAAAACGAAGGTATTGCGGTCTTTTTCCTTATCCAGATGGCTCATCAGACCCATGGCCAGCGGCAACATCATGGCGGCAGTGGCCGTGTTGCTGATCCACATGGAAAGGAAGGCGGTAACGGCAAACAGGAGATGCACGGCGATAAAGGTGTTGCCGCGCGAAAGGGAAATCAGCCAGATGGCGATTTTCCGGTCCAGCTTCTGCATGTGCAGCGCGGTGGCCAGAGCAAATCCGCCGAAGAAGACATAAATAATCGGGTCGGAAAATCCTGCCAATGCTTGTTTCGTGCCCATTTCGGGAACTTGGAACAAAATGGCGAAAAGCGGCACAATCAATGCGGTTACCGTGATGTGTACGGCTTCGGTAAACCACATAATGGCGACAAATGCCAAGATGGTCAGACCTTTATTGACATTTTCGTCATAAGGCAGGATTTGATAGAGCACGGCGCTGATAATGGTGGCAACGATGGCGATAACCAGGCCTCGGAAATTGGTTATCGGCGCTTGCGCGCTCAATAGTTCCACGTTTTCCGGCTGTTGGTCGGTTTGAGGTTTGTTTGTCATGGAAAATCTCTCCTAATGAGTTCTTCTTGCCGAAAGACTAAGCTTCGGTGTGCGCACGATAACATGAATTTACATGAAATGGCAAAAAATTAAAGTAAGGGGATTTTCAGACATCGCAAATATTATTTCAGACGGCCTTTACAGCGGTTGCTGCTTTTGATACGTCTGGAGGCCGTCTGAAAAATTATTTTTGCAGTTGGGCAGACAAATCACGAAAGAAGCCGTCTTCAAAATCGGCTTTCAGCACGCTGCCATTGCGTTGCGCCGTGATGCCGATGTGTTTGCCGTTTTCGCTCTGCTCAATTTGATAACCTGCTTGGCGCAGATATTCGGCAACGGCCTCATGCTGCCGATACAGCACAAACGTTGCCACCATCTCGGGAATGACGACAGTGGCGCGGGCAGGATTCTCGGCGGCCAATGCTTGTTTCAAACGCGGATCGCGCAGGGCAAATACGGCAATACCCGCATCGTGGAATGCCAAATAATAGCCGTCCGCCTGCACGATGCCGACGGCAACGGCAGCCACCGCTTCCACATCGTCCTGTTCCAGTTCAAACGTACGTTCGGTTAGCCATGCGATGCCGTTTTCCTTGCCGTATCGCTGCAATGCAAAGCTGTCGCGCACGATGTTTTCGGCAAAATCCGAACCTTGGTTGCCCCAAGCCCAAAGCCAAGTGCCATCGTCGAAGGCGTAAGTGCCGATGATTTGGATGTCGCGGAATTCGGTTTCATTCAGCAGCAAAACTGCCGATTCCAAATCCGCCTGCCATGTCTCCACATCGCCAACGATATCGTGCAGGGCAAATTTTTTGGCAATCGCCATACCCGCCATGGGGCGCAGAACGGCTTCGATGTCATCCACAATGTCGGTGTTTGAACCGTTGAATAATCCGAACATAATTGTTCCTTTATCAATGTGAAAATAATGTTTCAGACGGCCTCAATAGGGTGGGCGGCCTTACCCGTTCATGCCGCCGAAGGACATTTCTTTGTCTTCGTCCACTTCGATGGTGAGTGTGTGTCCGCCGAAATAATCGGGCTGTTCGGTGGATAAATCGATGCTGAAATCGCTGACGGTTTTGTCGTCAAAATCCACCCATAGGGATACGCCGGATAGGCAGATGCTGTCGATGACGGCCTGCCTGTCCGTTTCGGCAGTCAAAACCGTGCCGTCATGCAGGACGGCTTTGCCTTTTTGTGCGATTTCTTGTGCGGCCCAATCGTTGAACACATCGACAAAATCTTCGTAATCCAGTGCGAAATCAATCATCTTTTTACGGTTCTTTTCAATCCATTTCAGCACCGCTTCAATCTTTTTATACGGGATTTTGTTTTTGAATAGTTTTTCCACGGCGGCGGGGTCGTAAAGCGCGTCTTCGTCGCCGTCGTATTCGTCTAACAATTCGTCAGCATCCAGCACGACGGGGACGGCGTTGCCCCAAAGCGTTGCTTCGGCAACCAAGCCGTCATATTCGTCTGACAAGGCAAAGCGTTGTTGCAGCAGGCTTTTGGCAGGGGCTTTGGGTTGCGGCGTTTCGCCCGGCGCGGCATAGCCTTTGGCTTTTTTGGATTGGATGAGTTTGGTGGCATCTTTTTCGCATTCTTCCGCGCTGGCGAAAGATTTGGTTTTGCTCTGCCCTTTCGTGCCGATGCGCCCGAAGGTAACCGTGTGGCTGTTGCCGTCTATATCGATTTGCCAGAATTTTTCGGATTGCTCATCGCGGTATTCCAAATATGTCATCCAATCAGTCTCCATTTATTTTGAAAAAGTGCAGGCTGCTTTTTTCAGGCAGCCTGCACTTGTCTTACTCAATCCCTTTTTTCGCCAGATAGCTCTCGTAATCGCCCAGATAATATTCATATCCGCCTTTGCCGTCCAGCTCGATAATCTGCGTGGCGAGCGATGAAACAAACTGGCGGTCGTGCGACACGAAAATCAGCGTGCCTTTGTATTTTTCCAGCGCCATGTTCAGCGACTCGATGCTTTCCATGTCCATGTGGTTGGTCGGCTCGTCCATAATCAGCACGTTGGGGCGCAGCAGCAGCAGTTTGCCGTAGAGCATGCGGCCTTTTTCGCCGCCGGAGAGCACTTTCACTTTTTTCACCACGTCGTTGCTGCCGAACAGCAAACGGCCGAGCGTGCCGCGAATCACTTGTTCGTCGTCGCCTTCCTGCCCCCATTGGCGCATCCATTCGGTCAGATCCATGTCGCAGTCAAAATCGTTTTCGTGGTCTTGCGGGTAGTAGCCGATGGTGGCTTTTTCCGCCCATTTGATGCAGCCTGCATCGGGTTTGACATCGGAAAGTTTTTCGTCAAACGCGCCGGCCAAGAGTTTCAGCAGGGTGGATTTGCCTGCACCGTTCGGGCCGATGATGGCGAGGCGTTGCCCTGCTTCCAGAATATAAGACAGTTTTTCAAACAGGGTTTTGTCGAACGATTTGGCCAGGTTTTCCACTTCCACGGCCTGGCGGTGTAGTTTGTTTTTCTCGTCGGTTTCAAAGCGGATATACGGGTTTTGGCGGGTGGACGGTTTTACTTCCACCATCTCGGCTTTGATTTTGTCGGCCTGTTTCAAGCGGCTGGTGGCTTGGCGGGCTTTGGATTTGTTGGCAGAGAAGCGCGCCACAAATTCTTGCAGTTCCTGCAATTTTTCTTTGGCTTTGGCGTTGTCTTTCAGCGCGCGCTCGCGGGATTGGGCGGAGGCGAGCATGTAGTCGTCGTAATTGCCGGGGTAAACGGTGATGGTGTTGTAGTCCAAATCCGCCATGTGGGTGCAGACTTCGTTCAGGAAGTGGCGGTCGTGGCTGATGATAATCATGGTGCTGTCGTATTGGTTCAGCACGCCTTCCAGCCAGCGGATGGTGTTGATGTCCAAGTTGTTGGTCGGCTCGTCCAACAGCAGCACGTCGGGTTTGGAGAACAGGGCTTGCGCCAGCAGCACGCGCAGCTTGAAGCCGGGGGCAACTTCCGCCATGGTGGCGTTGTGCAGTTCTTCGGCAATGCCTACGCCGCTCAACAGCTCGGCGGCGCGCGCTTCGGCGGTGTAGCCGTCGTATTCGGCGAACTTGGCTTCCAGTTCGGCGGCGTGCATATAGTCTTCTTCGGTGGCTTCGGGGTTGGCGTAAATCGCGTCGCGTTCGGTCATCGCCGCCCACATTTCGGTGTGCCCCATCAGCACCACATCCAGCACGCGCATGTCTTCATAGGCAAACTGGTCTTGGCGCAGCTTGCCCAGCCGCACACCGTGTTCAATCGCCACTTCGCCGCTGGTCTGCTCCAAATCGCCGCCCAAAATCTTCATGAAGGTGGATTTGCCCGAACCGTTCGCGCCGATTAAGCCGTAGCGGTTGCCTTCGCCGAATTTGACGGAGACGTTTTCAAACAGCGGCTTCGCGCCGAACTGCATGGTGATGTTGTTGGTGGAAATCATGGAATAGCTCTTTCAAATAGGGAAATCAAAAATCGGCGGATTGTAGCATAAGAGGGCATACGCCCGATAACGTGCCGGATTTGGAATTTTTCAGACGGCCTTAAAACAGGCTGTAAAGCCATACGCCCAACAGGGTCAGGAGAATGGCGACGGCACAGCCGACTTTCGCTACTACGCCCAAGATGAAGCCGATAAAGGCTCCGATGCCGACTTTCCCTGCCAGCCAGGCATCTTTGCGGGCGAGGAATTCTCCGATTGCGGCACCGAGCAGCGGGCCGAGCAGCAGGCCGGGAATGCCGAAAAAGGCACCGGCAATGCCGCCGAAAAACGATCCCCAGACGGCCTCTTTACTTGCGCCGGTGAATTTTGCGCCGAGCATACCCGCTACGAAGTCGGTTGCCGTGCCGACGGCGGTAAAGATGCCGATGGCAATCAGGGTGCCGCCGCCGATGGTGGCGTAGTCGTCCGCATATCCGAGCAGCCAGGCTCCGACGAACATGAGGATCAGTCCGGGAAGGGCGGGGTATATCGTGCCGAGGAGGCCGATAACTAAGGCGATCAGTCCGAGGATGATGAGCAGGGTGGGTGCCATGATGCGGGTACTTTCTAAACGGCTGGTGGGGAAATATGTTTTTCAGACGGCCTTGATGGTGTGTTAAAGAGGGAAAACCATATCAAGGCCGTCTGAAAGAGCCGGGAGAGCCGATTGCAAGGGTGGTTTCAGACGGCCTAATGCCGTTTGTTTTTCTGATTGGCGATGCCCATCAAGAGGGCGAGGATGATCATAATGGACAACGTGGATGTGCCGCCGTAGCTGACCAGCGGCAGCGGTACGCCGACCACGGGTAGGATGCCGCTGACCATGCCCATATTGACAAAGGCATAGCAGAAGAAAGTCATGGTCAGCGCGCCAGCCAGCGTGCGGCTATAGAGGTTGTGTGCCTGTGAGGCGATGTAGAGCCCGCGGCCGAGGATGACCAGGTAAATCAACAGCAGAAGGAGGTTGCCGATCAGGCCGAATTCTTCGCCATATACCGCGAAGATGAAGTCGGTGGTGGATTCGGGGATGTAATCGAGATGGGTTTGCGTACCGTTGAGCCAGCCTTTGCCCCAAACGCCGCCCGAACCGATGGCAATCATGGATTGGATGATGTGGTATCCGTCGCCAAGCGGGTCTTTTGTCGGATCGAGCAGGGTGAGGACGCGGGTTTTTTGGTAATCGTGCATGCCGTAGTTCCACATCAACGGCAGGGCGCAGATAAAGAGGACGACAGAGGCGAAGATGACTTTCCACGGTAGTCCGGCGAAGAAGACGACGAACAGGCCGGAAGCCATAATCAGGGTGGCCGTGCCGAGGTCGGGCTGTTTGAGGATCAACATGACCGGCACCATGACCAATATCAGTGCGATCAGGTAGTGATGCCAGCGCAGGCTGCCGCTATGGCGTTGGAAATACCAGGCCACCATCATCGGCAGGGCTATTTTCATGATTTCGGAAGGTTGGATGCGGATACCGAGGTTCAGCCAGCGGGTAGAGCCGTTTACGGTAATGCCGAAAAAATGCACGCCCAACAGCAGCAGTACGCCGAGAATGTAGGCGGGCGGTGCAAAGGCAGCCAGTGTTTGCGGCTTGATACGGGCAATAATCCACAGCAGGACAAAGCCGATGATGGTGTGCATGGTCTTGCTTTCCAGCCGGCCGATGTCTTGGCCGTCGGCCGAGTAGAGCAGGAACAGGCTCATGATGTAGATGATCAGCATGGCGTAAAAGAGCCAGGCATCCATCGGATCCCAAATCAGGCGTTTGAGTTTCAACAGGATGTTTTCTTCTGTCATGGTGCGGCTTCCGAGGCGGCCGAATGTGCGGCTTCAGGGTTATGGATGGTGCGGAAGGCTTCGGTGATTTTGTTTTCAGACGGCCTCACGGTGCCGCTGCCTGCCAGCAGGGGGTTATCCACGCCTGTTTTGTTGTAGTTGTCCACCGGGGTGTCGTGGTCTCCACCTGATTTGAGTTTGAGCAGGTAATAATCGCTCAGCCCGCGGGCCAAGGGGGCGGCATTGGCACCCCAGCCGCCGTTTTCCAAAATCACGGCAATGGCGATTTGCGGTTTTTCCGTCGGTGCGAAGGCAATGAACCAGGCATGGTCGCGGTGTTGTTCGGCCAGTGCGGCGGCATTGTAGTTTTTACCTTGGGCGATTTGCACTACTTGGGCAGTGCCGGTTTTACCACCCATGCTGTATTTCAGACCCACGCCGATTTTTCGTGCGGTTCCGCCCGGCTGCAGTACTTTAGTCATTGCCGCTTTGACGTAGTTGAAATTACTTTGCTTGAACGGCAGGATGCGCTGCGGTTTAGGGTCGATCAGGGTGATTTGCTGTTTATTGTGATCCAGCAGTTCTTTGACCAAGTGCGGACGGTAAACCACGCCGTTGTTGGCCAAGGTGGCGGTGGCGTGCGCCATTTGCAGCGGGGTATAGGCGTTATAGCCCTGGCCGATGCTGATCGGCACCATCTCTGCCGTGTTCCAGCGCCGCCGTTCGGGCGGTAACTTGGAAAACCGTTTTTCTTTCCATTCGGGCGAGGGGAGAACGCCGCGGTATTCGTTCGGCAAATCGATACCGGTTTGTTGGCCGAAATCGAATTCCGCCAAATACGGACGGATTTTCTCAATGCCCATTTCAAATCCGAGGCGGTAGAAAAAGGTATCCGAGGAAACTTGGATGGCTTTGCTTAAGTTAGCCGAACCGTGGCCGCTGCGGACAGAGTCGCGGAACATATGTTTGGTTCCTGGAATGCTCCATGCGCCGGGGGCGGGAATCACGGATGATTGGGTAATTTTGCCGCTTTCGAGCAGGGCCATGGCCATAAATGGTTTGAAAGTGGAACCCGGCGGATACAGGCCTTGGGTAACACGGTTGATGAGCGGCTTTTGCCAGTTTTCGTTCAATGCTTTCCAATTCTCGCTGTCGATGCCGTCGATGAAGAGGTTGGGGTTGAAAGACGGGTTGGATACAAAAGCCAGTACGCCGCCTGTTTGCGGGTTGATGGCCACCATGGCCCCGCGTTTGCCGCGCATCAGGCGGACGGCTTCTTGTTGCAGGCGGATGTCCATTGCCAGTTTCAGGGTTTGGCCGTTTTGCGGTGGGACGGTGCGCAGGGTGCGGATGATGTTGCCGTAGGCGTCTTTTTCCACTTCGCGGTAGCCGGGCAAGCCATGCAGCTGGCGTTCGTAAAAACCTTCCAAGCCGGATTTGCCGATGTGGGTGCTGCCCCGATACAGTGAGCCCATTTTTTCTTCGGCCAGTTTGGATTGGTCTTTATCGCTGATGCGGCCGATGTAGCCCAGGAAATGTGCGGTCAATTCCCCATAAGGGTATTCGCGGAAGGTTCGGGCGTTGATTTCCACGCCGGGCAGTGCATATAAGCGGGCGGCGATACGTGATGCCTCGTCCGGTGTGAGTTTCAGCTTGAGCGGGATTTTTTCGTAGGAACGGAATTCGGTGCGGAATTTCTGAAAACGGTTTAAATCAGCTTCGGTAATGTCGGCCAGTGTTTTTAAGACGGCGATGGTGTCATCCAGCTTGCCTTTGATTTGGCTGGGTACGATTTCCAATGAGTAAGCCGGATAGTTGTGCGCCAGCACGACGCCGTTTGCATCGACGATTTCTCCCCGTATCGGTGCCGTAGGAATTAAGGAAATACGGTTGGAGGCTGCTTGGGCGGTAAATTCGTCCCGTTTGTGGATTTGAAGATGGACAAAGCGTGCCGCCAAGATGCTGAATAACACGAAGATAAACAGAAAGGCGGCAAGTAGTCTGATACGGAAGTCACGCTGGATGGAGGCATTGTCATTGCCTGGACGCGAAATGTGGCGGAGTGTTTTCATCGGCGGCGGCGGTGCAGGTTCAGGACGGCCAGCATCAATTTGTTCAGCATCGGCCAGGCCAATGCGCCCACAACAGGGGCTAAAAGTCCGGATAGGCCGATGAGGCGGTGTTCGCTTATCAGGCGGATAATCAGCAGTGTAAGCTGACTTCCGGTTAGTGCGATAAAGACAGTAACCGATTGAAAAGCATAGCTTTGCAGGATAATGCGCCGTTGGTATTTTTGAATGAAGAATACCATCAGGACATAGGCCAGCGCATGTTGTCCGAGTGGTAGGGCAATACCGGTATCCAGAAATAGGCCGCAGGCGAACGCGGTAAACAGGCCGACCGATTGCGGACGGTTAAGCCCCCAATACAGCAGGCTCAGGGCAGTCATTTCGGGCAGCCAGAAAGACAATGCGGCAGGAAACGGAATCAGGTCAAACAGCAGGGAAGCAGCAAAAGTGGCGGCAATCAGACGTTTGGGAATCCGGTTGTGAAAGTCGTCAAAATCAGTCATGGGTTCTTATTGGGGAGAGGATGCCGCAACGGAAGAGGCCGTCTGAATCGACAGTTCTTCAATTTGCGGCAATACCAAAACATATTTGCTGCTGCGAATGGCGGCAGGAATGGATAAGGTTGTGCGGTAGTAAGGCGTTCCGGAAGAACGCAGGGCACTTTCCACTTTGGCCACGGGAATGCCAGCAGGGTAGACAGAATCCATTCCTGATGTAACCAGTAAATCGCCAGGCTGCAAATCGGCATCTAATGGGAAATAGCGCAGGGAAACCTGGTTGCTGTCGCCATAGACCAAACTGCGTACGCCGGTACGCGCCACCATTACGGGAACGACTGTCTGACTGCTGGTGAGTACGGTTAATTCGGCATTAAAAGGCTGCACTGCCGAGATCTGGCCGATTAGGCCGTATTGGTCGATTACCGCATCGCCGGCCTTCAGTCCGTCGTTGCTGCCTTTGTTTAACAATAATTTGTCAGACAAGGGATTTTTGCCGTTTGAAACAATTTGTGCCGCCGTGCTGTTGCCGATACCGCTGCCGGCTAAAAGGTTGAGTTTTTTCAATTCTGCCAGCTGAAGCTGCTGTACGTCGTTTTGCCGGATGGCGGTGCTCAGGCGCATATTTTCGGTTTGCAGTCTTTGATTTTCCTGAATGAGCGTTTGCTGTGATTGCAGGAATGTACTGCCGTAGTCATACAGTGCGACAGGCTGGTCGGCCAGCCATTGCAAAGGTTGCAGTGCGGTGGCCAAGTAAGCTTTGAGTTGGCGGACGGCTGCATAGCGGTTGTCCAATACCATCAACAGGATGCTGATTATCGACAGGATAATCAACCGATTGACGGGACGCTCGCGATAACTGCGGGTAAAACTAAGCGATTTGGACATGGCGGGTAACGGCGGAAATTAGGGGTTCGGAGCAAAAATGGAATTCAGACGGCCTATCAAGTCCAATGCGCGGCCTGTGCCGCGTGCCACGCAGGTCAGCGGATCTTCGGCAATCATAACGGGCAATCCGGTTTCTTCAGCCAAAAGCCGATCCAATCCTTTCAATAATGCTCCGCCACCAGTCAGTACCAAGCCGCGTTCGGCAATGTCGGCCCCCAGTTCGGGCGGGGTTTTTTCCAGTGCGGTTTTTACAGATTGTACGATTTGATTGATCGGCTCTGTAATGGCTTCAAGTATTTCGTTGGAGGAAATGGTAAACGAACGCGGGATGCCTTCGGCAACATTGTGGCCTTTGACTTCGATTTCTTTGACTTCCATGCCCGGGAATGCCGTGCCGATTTCTTTTTTGATGCTTTCGGCAGTCGCTTCGCCAATCAGCATCCCGTAATTGCGGCGGACATAGTTAATAATCGCTTCGTCAAAGGCATCTCCGCCGACACGTACCGAATGGGAATATACCATGCCGGATAAAGACATTACTCCCACCTCGGTTGTACCGCCGCCGATATCGACCACCATTGAGCCGGTCGGCTCGTCAATCGGCAAACCTGCACCTATCGCTGCAGCCATAGGTTCTTGAATCAGATAGACAGCTGATGCACCGGCTTCTTCGGCTGAGTTTTGAATCGCTTTTCTTTCTACCTGGGTAGAGCCGCAGGGAACACAGATGACGATACGCGGGGTGGCGGCAAAACGGCTATTGGTTACTTTTTTAATGAAATGCTTCAGCATATCAGAGGTTACGGTAAATTCAGCAATAACGCCGTCCTTCATGGGGCGGATGGCTTTGATGCTGCCCGGCGTGCGGCCGAGCATTTTTTTTGCATCAGTGCCGACGGCCAAAACCGAACGTTGTCCTGTGTCGGGGTGAATCTGCATGGCCACCACTGAAGGTTCGTCCAAAACGATGCCCTTGCCTTTGGAGTAAATCAAAGTGTTGGCGGTGCCCAAGTCGATAGCCAAATCATTGGAGAAATAACGTGTGATGAAACGCAGAAACATGAGTAATCCTGAATGGTAACAATGTATTGAACACATTTTCAGACGGCCTGAATCAAGCGCGACAGGCCGTCTGAAAAGCGGAAATCTTTAATGGCAGGGAAGGTTTCGGTTATAATCCCGCGCCCGAAGTAGTTCGGAAAACGCGCTATCATACCTTAATTCGCCAATATTGCTAATTATCTTTAAGGAATTTTTCATGGCCTTGAATTTGTCTGATGTGGAAAAAATTGCCAAGCTGTCACGCTTGAGTTTGACAGAAAACGAGAAAACGAAAACTTTGTCCGAGTTGAACGACATTTTCGCTATGGTTGAGAAAATGCAGTCTGTTAATACAGACGGAGTAGAGCCTATGCCGCACCCGCATGAAACCGCGCTGCGCCTGCGTGAAGATGCCGTTACCGAAACCGACCATGCCGCCGAATATCAAGCTGTGGCCCCCGAAGTTCGCAATCGTCTGTATATCGTGCCTCAGGTGATTGAAGAATAAGTTGAATTTAATTTTTAGGGAGTCAATGATGAACAAAATCTTAACAGCATTACTGCTCGGCACATTTGCCGTTAGTGCTCATGCCGCACCGAACCAGGGTGGTAACGACAAATCCGCTGCCCTGCTTGCCAGCCGTTCGGGTAAAACCGTGCATTTGTATGACTACGAAACCCCGGATGGCACATACAGTGCATCGCTCTATCCGGCCAGTGTAAAAAATCTTGGCAACGGTTGGTATTCAACCGTCACGCTGCATCAGCCTGCCCGCGCAGGCAAACATGCCCATATGCTGATTTTGGATTGGGTGCACTGCCAAGAGCCCAAGCAGTCTGTCATGAGTGCGATTGCACTGTTCGGAAAAAACGGCAAGCTTGAAGAGCGCGCCGATATCCACGATTACGATAGCCCTGAAAAAATGCCGCAGGAAGTCATTGAGCAGGTGCAAAAAGAAGATTCCGAAGAAGCAATGCACAGCGGCAAAATGGTGGAAACCGTGTGCCGCCGCGTGAAATAAACAAGCATCAGATGTTTTGCTTTGCATAAGCAGGCCGTCTGTAAAGCAATATCTACTCTTTCAGACGGCCTGAAAGGCATTTCTATGAAGCAGGCTTTCATATATACCGACGATAAATCTCAAAAATTTTGGATTATTGATTCTGCCGGCAATGACATCATGGTTAATTTCGGCAAACTCGGTACAAACGGACGTTTCCAAATTACCGAATACGCCGATGAAACCGAGTGTCAAAAAGCTGCTGACAAACTCATCCTACAAAAGACTAAAAAAGGCTACAAACCTGCATCCGATTTTAATTTCATCGACCGCCTTTATTTTGACGATGAAGATTACGGTCCACATCGCAAAACCTCGCACCCACACTTTGTCCGATACTTAACCGATGGTTTCTACTACGATTGCGGTAACGAAGAGGCTCCGTTCGGTAGTGACGAAGGCAGCGATGCTTTGTATGAGCTTGAACAAGCTTTCCGCAAAAATGCCGATTTGGATACATTAGCTTTTCCGCAGAAATTGATTTGTGAATATTGGGGTATGGACTACCTGCCTCCCCAGTTAGACCAAGCTGCAGAAAGTATTGCGGAACTATGCAAACAGCAAGAAACTGAAGTTTACCCATCCGA
This sequence comes from Neisseria sp. P0008.S010, assembly GCF_051962715.1. Classification (NCBI taxonomy): domain Bacteria; kingdom Pseudomonadati; phylum Pseudomonadota; class Betaproteobacteria; order Neisseriales; family Neisseriaceae; genus Neisseria; species Neisseria sp. P0008.S010. The sequence goes on along the minus strand of NZ_JBQCVA010000002.1, from coordinate 7,637 downwards.
TAAAGTGATTATTGCCACTGCATTTGGCAGCATTAAAATTACAGGCCGCCTGAAACTTGAATTGCAACAGCTCACCCTGCTTGCCATACAGAGGCTTGACGTGCTGGCACAACTACGCGATTGGTGTGCTGCGAATACGCGGTCTGAAATCAGTCGCCAAATGGCAGATGATTTGCAACGCTTCGCCACTGAAACTACAGCTTTCAGGTAGTCTGAAAAAAACGGATTGGCCAAAGGATGGTACGGCAGCCTACTGCGCCCACAGGATACGGATTAGTACAAGTCCCGAAGCAGGCCGGATTTCGGCTACCACCCATCTATGAAAGAAGATTGGGGAAAGAGTGGAAAACTGCAGGTTCGCCTTGCCGGTATTTCTCGTTTTCAGGCAGCCTGTTTGCAAACCGCCGCTATCAGGATTTTCAGACGGCCTATAAATGAACCGAAGGAATCATAATGACCCCGTTAAACCTCGATACCCCCGAAGTTTTCGAACCCGTCATCATCCACCTTGCTGACCGCATCCGCGCGTTCCGGCAGAAAACCGGCAGTGCCAAAGCCTTTGCATGGCTGTTTGTACACGGCTGCGAAGAAGGTGCGAGTTTCGAACTCGGTATCGGCGAAGCCCTGCCCGACCCGCAGGCGTTTATGGCAGATATTGCCGACTACCAAGAAGAATGCTGGGATTACGCCGACGATTGGGAAAACGGCGAATGCACAGAAGGCATCGGCGGCGAGGCGGAATTGGCACAGCTCGGCGACTGGTATCAGGCATGGTATGCTGCCGATGAAGGAGAAACCGACCTGCCGCCGCCACTACAATACCGAGACTGGCAAATCGTACCACTGGCAGACGGTGAAGCCGATTTGGTTGGATTTGATGTGGAAAGCGAATTTGAAAACATATTCATCCGGCGCATCTACCGCGACATTTTGGCCGAAATCCTGAAACGCTATCCCGATGAAATACAGGGATTTGTTTTGGAAATGCACGATAGTGCACTGCCTGCCGAATGGATTGGCAGACAGAATTAGCTTTCAGGCAGCCTGCACCCCATCCCCCCCTTTAAATTCCCAATTATTTTCAACCGAAAGACCCGAAAATGACCCGATACACCCTCAAACAAGCCAACCAACTGCTGCAATCCAAACAAATCTCCGCTGTCGAACTGGCAACCGAATACCTCGCCGCCATTGCTGCGCAGAACCCGGCTATCAACGGCTACATCACCCTCGACCAAGATAAAACTCTCGCCGAAGCCCGTGCCGCCGATGCTCGTATTGCACAAGGTAACGCTACGGCGCTCACCGGCGTACCCATCGCCTACAAAGATATTTTCTGTCAAACAGGCTGGCGCAGCGCGTGCAGCTCCAAAATGCTGGACAACTTCGTCTCCCCCTACACTGCCACCGTCGTCCAAAACCTGCTCGACGAAGGCATGGTAACGCTCGGTCGTACCAACATGGACGAATTCGCCATGGGTTCGACCAATGAAACCTCGTTCTACGGCGCAACCAAAAATCCGTGGAATCCTGAGCACGTCCCAGGCGGTTCATCCGGCGGTTCCGCAGCCGTCGTTGCTGCACGCCTTGCTCCTGTTGCGCTCGGTTCAGATACCGGTGGCTCTATCCGCCAGCCTGCTTCACACTGCGGTATCACCGGCATCAAACCCACCTACGGCACGGTTTCCCGCTTCGGCATGGTTGCCTACGCATCCAGTTTCGACCAAGCAGGCCCAATGGCGCAAACCGCCGAAGACTGCGCGATTTTGCTCAATGCGATGGCGAGCTTCGATGAGCGCGATTCCACCAGTTTGGAACGTAACAAAGAAGACTACACCCGCGATTTGGACAAACCCCTCAAAGGCATGAAAATCGGTCTGCCTAAAGAATATTTCGGCGAAGGCGCGGATTCCGATGTGCAGGCTGCTTTGCAAAACGTCATCGACCTTTTAAAAGCGCAAGGTGCGGAAACCATTGAAGTTTCCCTGCCACAAACTGCCCTGTCCATCCCCGCTTACTATGTCCTCGCTTCTGCCGAAGCCAGCACCAATCTTTCACGGTACGACGGCGTACGCTACGGCCACCGCGCCGCCCAATTCAGCGATATAGAAGAAATGTACAGCAACACCCGCGCCGAAGGTTTCGGCAGCGAAGTCAAACGCCGCATCATGATTGGCACTTATGTGTTGTCGCACGGCTACTACGATGCCTATTACTTGAAAGCCCAAAAACTGCGCCGCCTCGTTGCCAACGATTTTCAGACGGCCTTCACACAATGTGATTTCATCCTTGCCCCGACTGCGCCCACCGCCGCCCCCAAACTCGGCAGTGACATCCACGATCCCGTGCAGATGTACCTTTCCGACATCTACACCATCGCCGTGAATCTGGCCGGATTGCCCGCCCTGACCCTGCCCGCAGGTTTCAGCAGCAGCGGACTGCCCATCGGAGTGCAATTTATCGGCAACCACTTCTCTGAAGCCAAAATCCTTGGCGCAGCGCATCAAGTGCAGTTGGCGAGCGATTGGCATACCAAAACCCCTGATGGAAACGCATGATGCCGGAGCAGTTTGTTTTTCCCGATTTCAAAACCGTATATGAGGATGCGCCGAAATTTCGAATCCAGCATTTGAAATTCTCCTTACGCAGGTTGTTTGCACGACAGCATGTCAAAGATTTTGAAACATTTGTCAACGCCTCTGCGCCGCGCCGTACCTTTTTCCAAAGGCGGCCGCAAGATGCCTATCCGTTGATACATGCCTTTGTCGATCAGCGTTTCAACAGACGGCGCAGGCTGCAAGTCATGAAAGAAGACCTGCTGACAGCCGAAAAACTGTTCGGGCAGGAAACGCTCGCCAATATGACGACGCGCAAATTCCATATCGTTCTGGCGCATCTTTCAGACGGCCTGACTTTATGGCTGAACCGAAACGATAATTGCGTGGATGAAGGAATGTGGTCGCTATCCTTGCGCGACAGCGAAGGAAAACGTCTCTACATGGCTACTTTCGCCCTAGTTGACGGCAAACTGCTGGCCGCTTCTATCCAAGGCCCCGCAGGGGAAGAAGCTAAAGACCTTGTCCGCAGCCTGACCAAACAACTCCACGGTCTGCGCCCGCAGCAGCTGATGGTAACTGCCCTGCAATATTTTTCGACATCACTCAATTTGGGCGGCGTTATCGGCATTGCCCAAGAGCATCAGGTCAAACTGCGCTGGCGGCTGAAGAAACGGGTCAAAATGAATTACGACCTGTTTTGGCAGGAGAACGGCGCAACGCTCAAAAGCGATGGCTACTGGCATCTGCCGCAAATCCCGCCGCGAAAAGACTTGGCGGAAATCGAAAGCAAAAAACGTTCGATGTACCGCAAACGTTACCAAATGCTGGATAACATGGCGGCCGAGATGCAGGCTTGCTTTCAGAAGACTTGACTCTGCGTTTTCAGACGGCCTTTTTCATCCGGAGAAGTAAACAGGTCGTCTGAAAAGGAGTGGCTGGCTTGCCTTGTTTTACAGTATTGAAATCATTGGGGAACAGATATTGTTGCAACCCAATGGCAAGATTACTATAAAAAAATTAATTTAACCAATCATTTAATATCCATGCTTAATGTACCCGGCTATATTGCTGCCATGGTATGGAAAGTGGATTGAAAAATCCGATGAAATACCGACGCACGGCATGGCCGAATGGTGCATCGCCGGCGATGTTTGGCTGCAACTGGATGCCGCTGTAGAAACGGTAAAGCCCTCGGCTGATATCATCGGTGTGGATAACATTGCCTCCTACCGTACCAATTCTGCAGGAAGCAGGAATTGCCGTTGGCAAAACCCAAGATTGGAAAGTATATTAAGCTGTGATTTTCACGATCTGGATTGCGATAGAATTTCGCTGACATATCAGCCAACAATAAGGTTACCTGAAACCATGACCACCACCGACTTCATCCAAATCATCGGCACCGCTGCCTTCACTGTGTCCGGCTATCTTGTCGGCTACAGCAAGCGGCTCGACGTGCTCGGCGTGGTCATCACCGCCCTGCTCACCGCCGTGGGCGGCGGCATGATGCGCGATGCGCTGGTGGGGCATGTGCCGCAGGTGTTCCGGCACACCGACGCGCTGATTGTGGTATTTGCCACCCTCGTTATCGCCTGGCTGCTGCACGTGCAACGCTACCGCCGTACCCACCTTGCCGCCGCCTTCCTAATTGCCGACGCCATCGGCCTGGCCGCCTTCAGCATCACCGGTGCGCAAATCGGCATCGGCCTGCAGCTCAACCTGTTCGGCGTAATCGTGCTCGCCTTCGTCACCGCCGTGGGCGGCGGCATTGCCCGCGATATTTTGGTGAACGACGTGCCCATCATATTGCGTTCCGACCTCTACGGCAGCGTCGCCATCTTTATCGGCGGGCTGATGTATTTCCTCGCGCGGATCGGCTGGATAAACGCCTTCACCCTGCACCTGCTGTTTGCCGCCGGCCTTGCCCTGCGGCTGGCCGCCTACCGCTTCCACTGGCAGCTGCCCGGCTTCCAGCCGCGCAGAAAATAGCGGCAAAACAAGGAAAATCAAAATGTACCCCTGCCGGAAAATATGGCGCGGCTTCACGCTGACCGCACTCGCCATGCCGATTACCTTGTTTGCATTTTTGCTGTTGGTCGAACTGTTTGACCGCGACTCGTTTGACGGCATGGCAGGCCTGCTCAACACGGGCTTGGCGTTGATACTGGTATTCGCGCCGCCCATTGTGCTGCTTGCCTCATGGTGTTGCCGAACACAATGTACACGCTGGCAAAAACGCTTTGCCGCCGCCGCGTTTTTCATCAGCCTGCCGTATTCCGTTGCGCTGTTTTTCATCTTGACCTCGAGCCTGTTTAATCCGGAATATTACCGCCCCATAAGCTTTGCGCTTTGGATACGGGGGGACGGATGGCTGTTCCATCTGATATACGCCGTATTCATGACGGTGTACGCCGTGCTGATACCGCAATGGCTGCTGCCCGATTCACAGCCGCACAAAAAATAGCGGCAAAAGGCCGTCTGAAAGATACAATACGGTTTTTCAGGTAGCCTCTAGCCAAACCGATTAACCCTTCTTTAATAGAAAGACCCCTTATGACCTGGGAAACCGTAATCGGACTGGAAATCCACGTCCAACTCAACACAAAATCCAAAATCTTCAGCGGCGCATCGACCGCATTCGGTGCGGAACCCAATGCGCACGCCAGCGTGGTGGAATGCGCGCTACCGGGCGTGCTGCCGGTAATGAACCGAGAAGTCGTTGAAAAAGCCATCAAATTGGGCTTGGCTTTGGATGCGAAAATCAACCAGAAAAACGTGTTCGACCGCAAAAACTACTTCTATCCCGACTTGCCAAAAGGCTATCAAATCAGCCAGTTGGATTTACCGATTGTCGAACACGGCAAATTGGAAATCGTGGTCGGCAGCGCGGTGAAAACCATCAACGTAACCCGCGCACACATGGAAGAAGATGCGGGCAAATCCGTGCATGAAGGCTTGAACGGCGCGACCGGTATTGACTTGAACCGTGCCGGCACGCCGCTGTTGGAAGTGGTCTCCGAACCTGAGATGCGCTCCGCCGCCGAAGCCGTTGCCTACGCCAAAGCCCTGCACGGTTTGGTTACTTGGCTGGACATTTGCGACGGCAATATGGCGGAAGGCTCGTTCCGCGTCGATGCCAACGTATCCGTGCGCCCGAAAGGTCAAGCGGAATTCGGCACGCGCCGCGAGATTAAAAACCTCAATTCCTTCCGCTTCTTGGAACAGGCGATTAATTACGAGGTGGAAGCGCAAATCGAGATTTTGGAAGACGGTGGCAAAGTACAGCAGGCGACCATGCTGTTTGACCCAGAAAAAGGCGAAACCCGCGTGATGCGTTTGAAAGAAGACGCGCACGACTACCGCTACTTCCCCGACCCTGATTTGCTGCCCGTCATCATTTCAGACGACCAGTTGCAAAAAGCAAAAGCAGAAATGCCCGAGCTGCCAAAAGAAATGGCGGCGCGTTTCGTGGCGGACTACGGCGTGTCCGAATACGACGCGCGCCTGCTCACCGCCAGCCGCGTGCAGGCTGCCTATTTTGAAGAAGCCGCCAAAGCCAGCGGACAAGGCAAGCTGACTGCCAACTGGATGAACGGCGAACTCGCCGCCACGCTGAACAAAGAAGGCATGGAACTTGCCGACAGCCCGATTACCGCCCCACGCCTCGCCGCGTTGGTGGGCAAAATCGCCGATGGCACATTAAGCAGCAAGTTAGCGAAAAAAGCCTTCGAAGCCATGTGGGCTGAACCCGAAGCCTCCATTGCCGAAATCATTGAAAAACACGGTTTGCAACAAATGACCGATACCGGCGCGATTGAAGCCATGGTGGACGAAGTGCTGGCAAACAACGCCAAAGCGGTGGAACAATTTAAATCCGGCAACGAAAAAGCCCTGAATGCGATTGTGGGACAAGTGATGAAGGCCAGCAAAGGCAAAGCGAATCCCGCGCAGGTGCAGGAACTGATTAAAGCGAAGTTGGCTTAAGTAAGATAAAGGCTGCCTGAAAATCATTCATCTGTTTTCAGCCAGTCTTGCCAGGCCGTCTGAAAGCAGGGCATAGGCTTTAATTCTGTTAAAGCTTGATTTTCAGACGGCCTTTAAGCCATTACAAATCAAGGGATAAGATGAAAATAGTATTACCTGCAGTGCTATTGCTGGCAACGGCTACCTCATTTGCAAAAAATGACGACAATCAGCCTTTTACTCCTCAAGCAGTACAGGATGTATTGCATTGCAAGGCGTCATCGTTGGATTTTTCGCGTTGGATTCCGGAAAATTTCACCGGTTATCTTGATCCGAATGAACGTGCAGAAGAAGAAAATGTGGGACGTTTTGTCAATAAGATCGACAACATTACTTACCGTTACCGCTTGCCGTTTAAGGTGCACCTTGCCAATCCCTTAGATGGAAAAGAAGTAGAAGGGCAGTATGTCGCTATTCGCAACAACGCCATCTATCTGGAAATTGATTGGCCGCAATATCCCAACCTGCATTCACGATACCGTCAGAAATATCAGGAAAACCTTCAAGAGCTGACGCAACAGCTAATGGGACAAAACATCACACCCAAAACGACAGCTAAAAAACGGGATACATTGGGCTATGATGTCCCTGCTGTCGAAAAATCGATAGCGGACCCTAGAAAAAAGTTAAGATATTGAAATATTTTGGCTTTGCTGCTGTCTTTAAAGCAGATGTACTAAGGGGTGATTCAGATAAAGGCTATATCGGCTGCCGTTATCCGTTGTAGACTGTATTCCGAAGATAGAGGCCGTCTGAAAGTTGATTTTTTAGACGGCCTTATTCATCCGAGTCAATAATTATGATCAACTTTTCAAACGATGAAGCATTAGGCGCAGCTGCCATCGCCGCACATAAATTTTCCTTTAAAAATAGAGAGTATCTTATATGTAGAAAATAACCGCGTTGTTTACACCACAGGTTGAGAAAAGTAAGCCTGCAAAACCTCAAACGGCGTATCGCCGCCCAAGCTACCGTGCGGCTTCACGGTGTTATAAAAGTTCACAAATCGGCACAGCTCCTTTTGCCGGTGTTCCGGACTGTCAAAACTCTGCTTTT